>JBDNIX010000009.1:0-10062 GCA_041688045.1 Nitriliruptoraceae bacterium | reverse complement strand
TGCTGGTCTCGCTCGGTGCCGTGCTCGCGGTCGTCGGCGGAATCATGTTCGTCGGAGTCATGGTGATGACACTGCTCAAGGGCGAACGGACCGAGGAGCCCGACCAGGGCCTGGCGTACGCATTCGGGCCGAAGGCGCGGGCACGGGCGCTGGCTGAGGCGGGCCCGTCGGGGTTGCCGTTGCCGATGACCCACGAGCAAATGAGCGCGGCGAGTGGGCTTCGGGGCAAATGGAGGACCTTCGAAGCTCCCGGGACCTACGCGATCGTGGTGCTGTTCCTGCTCTGGTTCGTGGCCTTCTACGTGATCGCGCACCTGAACCTGTCGCAGTCGTGGCCGGTAGGCTGACATGGCCTCGCCAACCACGATCGCGGCCGCTTCTCGGACTCTGCCTCTTCCGTGGCGGCAGACAGCGGTGGACTACCTCAGCCTGACCAAGCCACGCATCGTGGAGTTGCTGCTGATCACCACGGTCCCGGCGATGCTGGTAGCCGCCGGTGGCTGGCCCGGCCTTGGTCTCGTCGTGGCCACCGCGGTCGGTGGGGGAGCCGTCTCAGGGTCGGCACATGCCACGAACATGGTGCTCGACCGTGACATCGACGGTGCCATGCGGCGTACGGCGCACCGACCGCTGCCGTCCGGGCGGATCACGCCGAAGGCGGCACTCGTCTTCTCGGCGCTCCTTCTTCTGGGCGGGGCGGGGCTGCTCCTGGGCGTGGTCGGATGGCTCGCTGCGAGCCTGACGGTGGCTGCCTGGCTCTGGTACGTGGGTGTCTACACGATGTGGTTGAAGCGGCGGAGTGAGCAGAACATCGTCATCGGGGGTGTCGCGGGAGCGTCGCCGCCGATGATCGGCTGGGCCGCCGTCACCGGCAGCGTGGACCCCCCGGCGTTGGTGCTGTTCGCCGTGGTCGTGTTGTGGACCCCGACCCATTTCTGGGCGTTGGCGGTCGGGACGGGCCAGGACTATGAACGGGCGAACGTGCCCATGCTTCCCGTGGTGCGTGGGCCGAAGGTCGCAGCTCGGCACGGGGCGGTGTACGCGGTGCTGACCGTTGCTGCATCCTTGCTCCTGCCGCTGACGGGTGTCGGCGGGACCGTATTCGTGGCCGTTGCAGGTGGTCTCGGGGCTGCGTTCATCGTGCGTGCCGTGCGGCTGATCGCCCGACCGGAGCCGGCCGCAGCCTGGAAGGTGTTCCATACCTCCAACGCGTACCTGGCGGCGGTGTTCGTCCTGGTCGGCATCACCGCGTTCTGGGGCTGAGGGCGGGCGGCTGGTCCGGAGCGTCCGCAGTCTCGATGCTGGGTGGTTTTCTGCTGGTGGGTTTGTCTTCTCCGGCGGCCGCGTACACGCGCACGCGGGCGACCACCAACGTCGTCAGTCGGATCACCTCCGGCGCCGCTGCCGGATGGCGTGGCGGTCGGGGTCGTTGCCGCGGTGAACGGCATCCACCTGATCGACGACCTGATCGCCTGGACGGGCGATCCTCTCGACGAGGCTTCGGTCTCCTTCACACCACCAGCTTCCTCCCCGCGGGGCTCGCAGGATCGATCTGGTCCTACGCCGTTGCAGGCGGTTGCATGCTTGCGCTCGGGATCGCGTCAGCGTCCGTGCTCTACCACCGGGGGTCAGACGGACGCGGACCCCGGAGCCACCCCCCGGGACCCAGAGGGGGCCGCGGTCGTCTGACGGTGTCCCGTCAGCAAGGTGATGCCAGCGCGCCGTTCGTGCATGTCAGCCGGGTTGCGTGGTTGCCTTGTTATGTTTATTATGGTACTAATGTTTAGTAAGTCAGTAACATATACGACCACGGTTCGGCGCCAGCCGGATCCACGATGGCGAGGTTCTGAGGAGGACCACCATGAAGACCCTTCGTAGCGCAACGATCGTGCTCGCAGCGGCGGCACTCGCCCTGACCGGGTGCGGTGGTGGCGGTGACAATGGAGACGGCGACGCGGCCACGGGCGCCGAAGCGACCGGCGCCGTCGAGATTGAGGCAGGTGATCTGTACTTCGATCCCGAGCAGCTCTCGGCCACCGCCGGTGAGATCGAGTTCACGGTCAACAACGTTGGAGCTGCTGAACACGACCTGGTCATCGAGGAGGCGGGTGACGCCGAGGTCGTGTTCGCCGCTCCGGGGGAGACCGCCAGCGGCACGATCGAACTGGAGGCCGGAACCTACACCTACTACTGCACCATCCCTGGCCACCGAGCCGCCGGCATGGAAGGCACGCTCGAAGTGAGCTGAGGCCCGGACCCCGGAGGGGGAGCCGACCGCTGCCCCTCCGACCCGGCTCGAGCGAGGAAGGCTCGCACCATGGCGAAGGATGCGACGATCCACCGGGCCCTCGCCAGCCCCGTCCGTGCCTCCCTGCTTGAGGTGTTGTCCGGAAAGGCGGCACCGGTTGGCGTCAGTCAACTCGCGGATGAGCTCGGGCTGCACACCAACACGGTGCGCAACCACCTCGCCATCCTGGAGCACGCGGGCCTCGTCACGAGCTCCCTGCGAGCGCCCCGGGAACGGGGTCGGCCACGTCACCTCTTTCGTGCCGTCGAGCAGCCCGAACCAGATCCCGATGTGGCCTACCAGCTGTTGGCCACCCTGCTCGCAGAGATCGTCAGCAGCGGTCAGCCCGAGATCGACCAGGTCGCCGAAGACGCCGCCGCTGAGTGGGGCCATCGGTTGGCTCTGTCCGACACCGTCGCGAGGACGTCTCCTGACGGGTCCCACATCGACAGGCTGGTGGGGCTCTTCGACGCTCTGGGGTTCGAGCCGGTCCTGGAGCTCGAGGCTCACGACGACGTCTCTCTGACCTTCGGTCGATGCGCCTTCCTGGAGGTCGCCCGAAATCATCCTGACCTGGCCTGCGCAGTCCACAAAGGGCTCATGCGAGGCGCGCTCGAGGCTCTCGATGACGGTGGCACGACCGTCGAGTTGACCCCAGCGCCTGCGGAGGGACGCTGCACGGCCTACCTGCAGCACGCACGGTGAACTCACCGACGATGCCCCACGGGGCGTTCGATCCTTCAGGCCGCGACGCGAGCGAGGTCGGGGACCCGGTGCGGTCGGCACCGCTCGGCCTGCCTCAGGGCAGCTTGCTTCCGACGATCTCCCGTGGCCGCTTGGTGCTTGTCCTGGGCGGCGGGGTCGGCCTGCTGCTCGGGATCTACACGGGGCTTGCACGCGGTGGCACCAACCACCGCTTCGTCGCCGCAGACCTCCACGGACTCCTGATGGTGCTTGGCTTCCTCGGGACGCTGATTGCACTCGAGCGTGCGGTCGCGCTCGGTCAGCGATGGGGCTACTTCGGGCCGATACTGAGCGGGGCTGCGGTGCTGACGCTTCCGTTCCACCGGCCAACGGGAGGGATGCTGCTGGCCGCGGCAGGAAGTCTGGTACTGGCGACGTACGTGGCGTTGTTCCGACGTGGCGGGCGTGATCTCCACCTCGGCATCATGGCGACCGGTGCTGGTGCTTGGGTCGCCGCCGCGTTGCTGTGGCTCTCGGGTGCCGGACCGATCCGAATCGCTCCGCTGCTCGCCGCCTTCCTCGTGCTGACCATTGTCGGCGAGCGTCTCGAGCTCAGCCGCCTGTCCCTCCCCTCAGCTCGGAGTCGACGACGGTTCGTGGGTGCAGTCGCGATCTTCATTGCGGGGGTGGCGACGGCCTCGTTCTGGCGCTCCCCGGGGTTGCTGATCGGAGGCCTCGGCCTGTTGGGGCAGGTTGCCTGGCTCGCTCGCTACGACATCGCACGTCGCACGATCCGGCGTCCCGGGCTGCCGAGGTTCGCCGCGATCTGCATGCTTGCCGGCTATGTGTGGATGGGTGTCAGCGGCGTGTTGTGGATCTCCATGGGTCTCGGCGCCACGGGCGTGCTGCTCCATGACGCGCTCGTGCACTCGCTGTTCCTCGGGTTCGTGCTGTCCATGGTCATGGGGCATGCACCGATCATCGTCCCCGCGGTCCTACGCATGCCGCTGCGATTCCTCAGGATTGCCTACGTCCCGCTGGTGTTGCTCCACCTCTCGGTGACCATGCGGATCGCCGCGGATCTCATCGGATCGCTCCGGTGGCGTGAGGTCGCATTGCACGGCAACGTTGCCGCCCTCGTGTTGTTCATCGTGACGATCCTCGTTGCCGTCCGAGGAGCCCGTAAACCGCTGCGTGAGGCGATGACGTGAAGGGTTCGAAGACCTCCCTGCCGATGGCCGCTGGACCGGGGCACGGATCTCCGCGTGGTCGTTCCCCCTTCGGCGCGGCTGCGCCGAGCATCGGCCTGGCACTTCTCTACGGCGTCGCGCTGCTGGTGTGGCTCGCCGTTGGGGATCGTCTGCCGGGCGGACGCTGGTTCGCGGTGCACCTGTTCACCCTGGGGGTACTGACCAACCTCATCCTGACCTTCAGCGAGCACTTCGCCCGCACGGTGACACGGACCAAGGGTGAACGGGCCCCGTGGTGGCCGGCGGTCACCAATGCCGGGATCCTGCTGGTGCTCGTCGGCCTGCCGGGCGGGCAGCGCTGGCTGTTGGCGTCGGGCGCGACGATCGTCACCGGCTCGGTGTTCATGGCGTACCTGCGGATCCGCCGGATGCGGCACAGCGCGGTCGGTGCTCGCTTCGCGTGGATCGCGCGCGTCTACGAACGGGCACATGGTGCGTTCATCCACGGGGCGATCCTCGGTGCCTTGATGGGGACCGGGCTTTTGACCGGCACGTGGTACGGCGGCGCGCGGATCGCGCATCTGCATGCCAACGTCCTGGGGTGGGGCGGATTGACCCTGCTCGCGACGCTGGTCTTCTTCGGACCGACGATGGCGCGAACGCGCATCGAACCGGGGGCGGACGATCGCGCTGCCAGGTCGCTCCGGCTCGGTGCGACCGGGCTGAGCCTCGCCGTGGTGCTGCTGCTGCTCACCGGCGTCGGCGGAACGGCTGCCACCTTCGTCAGGGTGGCGGCCGCCCTTGCCCTCGCGCTGTACGCGTGGTCGGTCTTCGTGGTGTGCCTGCCGGTCGGTCGCGCCGTCTGGAACGCCAAGCCGACAGCATCGAGGTTGCTCGTCACCGCGGTCTGCGTGTGGCTACCGCTGGTCGCGGTGGCCGACATGATCGTTGTCCTGACCGGCGCCTGGAGGTGGTTCGACGCGATCGGGGTCGCCGCGCTGGCGGGTGTTCTGGCTCAGGCAGTGCTGGCAACCCTCATCTACCTCGCTCCGATGCTGCGCGGCCGCACTTCCGAGGCGCGCGACGCCATCCGCATACGCCTCGAGGTCGGAGCACGTACGCGCGCCGTCGTCTACCAGCTCGGCGTCGCTACCTGGGTCGTCGGCGCGACGCGAACCGTGCCCGGACTACCTCTTGGAACGACCGGCTGGGTCGTACTCGGCCTCACGTTGGCACTGACCGCGGTCGCCGCGCTCTGGCGCACTCCATCGGTGGACTCTCCTCGCTGACTCCTGCCCGGGACATCAAGCGCGCGTTGGAACAATGGTCGGCGGCTGCGGGTTCCCGCGGTCGCCGGACCTTGCCGGGTTCGGTACGACGACCGCGACACGCACACCGGAGGTCCAGTATGGCCACCATCCGCCACCACACCCGCATCGCCCGTACGCCTGACGAGGTCTGGAAGGTCGTCTCCGATGCGGGTTCCATCTCGACGTGGTTCCCGCTCATCGAGCAGAGCCGCACCGAAAATGGGGTGCGGTACTGCTCCCTGCAGGGTGGTGGGAAACTTGAAGAGGTGATCGTGACCTCCGACGACGAACTGCGGCGTTTCCAGTACCGCATCACCGCCGGCGATATGCCCGTCGAGCATCACCTCGGGACCATCGACGTGATCGAGGACGGGCAGACGTCGCTGGTCGTCTACTCCACGGACGTCACCCCGGACGAGGCGGCGGAGCAGATGGACGGCGTGCTCGCTGAAGGTCTCCAAGGGCTCAAGACACACCTGGAGGGCTGACGCACGTCGGACGCGTGGTGGTCGTCCTGCTGGTCGCGATCATCGTGTCACTCACGGTCGTGCGGGTCGCCGGGCTCGACTGAGCCTTCCCGCTGGTGGCGGTCATCACGGTCTACCCGTACGTCGTAGCTGCGAGCGTGCTGGTGATGGTCGGGGCCATCGCGTTGCGTGCCTGGCCCGAGACGGCCCTGGCGGCCATCGCTCTGCTGCTGGGACCGGCGCTGCTGCTGCCGCGCGCGCTTCCGGAGCCGCTTTCCGCTCAACCCGCGATCGCCGTCGACCCTCCGTGGGTTCGGGACGACGCCGCGAGCCACGATGGACGTGCCCGGCCACGGGCCGCTCCACGTGGACGCCGTTCATCCGCTGCCGCCGATCACCGCGGAGTGGACGCTTTCGTGGGCGCGCCAGTTGCGGTCCTTGTCGTCCCCGCCGAATGACGGTGACACACCCCGGCATCTGCTCGCCGGTGACTTCAACGCCACGATGGATCACTACTGGTTCCGCGAACTGCTGGACTCGGGCTGGGTCGATGCTGCTGACGCCCGTGGGATGGGACTCCGGTCGACCTTCGGAGGCCCCGGCGCCGGTGAGCCCGTTCCGCCGGTCACCTTGGACCATGTGCTGGTCGACACGGACGTCTTGGTCGAGCACGTGAGTACGCGCCCGCTTCCGGGATCCGATCACCGGATGCTGATCGTGCGGCTTCGTCTGCCGGCAGGGTGACCGAACGTCGCCCGGAGCGCAGCAGCTTGTGGGCCTCGCCCACCAGCACGACGGCCAGAGCCACGACGAGGATGCGGCTCCCTCCCGCTGCAGTGACCGGGGCGGTCTTCAGAACGGCCTGTGTCGGCGGCCATCGCGGTCCCCAGTCCCCTGCGTCGTTCGCTTCATGATGACCGATCCTCCTGGTGTGCCGGGTCCCCGGCGGGCGCTCGGAGCAGATCCACCACGAACCCCGTGTGGACCGCGACGACGGCGCTGCTGAGGCGATTGCCCGTTCAGCCGGGCCAGATGTCGCCGACGGTGAAGCCTTCGGGGAAGGGATCGTCGTCGGCCAGCACGTAATCGGCGTACCCGGTGATCCAAGCCTGCCCCGAAATGCTCGGAACGATGGCCGTGTGTGGACCGACCGGAGCCGTGTCGACGATACGGCCGGTGAAGACGGTGTCGAGGATGCCTTCGTGGCGGTAATCCGCGTCCACGCCCAGCTCTCCTCGCGCGTGCAGAACGGCCAGTCGGGCCGAGGTTCCGGTGCCACACGGTGAACGATCGATGGACGCGCGCTGTGGCGCGGAATCGTTGGCTTCTGGGTCACCCGTCGACACGATCACGGCGTTGCGGCCGTCGTTGGCCGGAGCGTTCGGCGGACCGTGGATGAGTGTGCACTCGATGACGTCTATCTCCGGGAACGTCGGATGCGCGACCGCGATGTTGCGGCGGGCGGACTGCTTGACCAGTTCGCCGACACGGACGAGCTCCGCGCCCTGCGCCGACGCCAGATCCACGCCCAGATCACTCGCCGACACGAGCACGTAGAACATGCCGCCATAGGCAACGTCCACCCGGATGTTGCCGACGCCCGGGACGTGCAACGGCTCATCGAGGTGCGTGGCGAAGGAGGGGACGTTGCGCAACGTCACACTCCGGACGCGCCCGGAGTCGCAGGTGGCCTGCACGTCGATGAGTCCGGCTGGCGTCTCCAGACGCAGTTCGGTCATCGGCTCCCGCATGGGTAACCAACCGGTCTCGAGCAGCACGGTGACTACGCACATCGTGTTGCTTCCCGACATGGCGGGGTAGTACCGCGACTGTTCCATGATGATGAATGCAGCGTCAGCCGCTTCGTCGAGTGGGGGGAGCACGAGGTTCAGGCAGGACGACGGCAGGCCGCGCGGCTCCTTGAGCATGAGGGTTCGAAAGCCGTCCTGGTGCTCCTCGAGATGTCGCTTCCGTTCGAGCATGGTCGTGCCGGGCACGGCCAGAATCCCATGGCCACCCATCACGACCCTGCCCGGCTCACCACCCGCATGCGCGTCGACCGCGGAGATCCTCCACGGCCCGGTCGATCGCTGCAGCATGAACGCTCCTCTACGCACGTCCGAGTGCATCCGCCCCCTCCGCACGGGCCGTCCGGAGCGGCACCGGGAGGTTCGACGGTAGCAAGCGCCGGGGATCAGCAGACGCTGTCGGTCGGGGTGGGGTTGGTGAGCCCGAAGACCGTGCGAAGACGCAATCCGATCCATGTCCCGCCGAGGGCCATGAGTCCCCAGATCCAGCCGTGGAGGCTGAACGAGGCGATCCCGGAGAAGTACGCGCCGATGTTGCAGCCGAAGGCGATCGCGGCGCCGTACCCCATCAGGATTCCGCCGGTCGTGTGGGCGGCGACGACGTTGCGCGGGGTCGTGCGGTGGAACGTGAACGTCCCGGCGACGCCGGCTGCGATCAAGGCGCCGAGCACGATCCCGATGTTCGTCACGCTGGTGTTGTCGAGGAAGATCGAGGCCTCGAGCGCCGGGTTGCCCTGCCAGGCCGGCCATGCGGCTGGATTGCCGCCGAGCGAATCGACCAGTTTCGAGCCCCACAGACGGAACGCACCCGTGATGCCCCACGGTCGGCCGGTCGTCAGAAGCACTGCGGCGTTCAGGCCGGCGAGAGCGAGCGCACCGATCCACAGCGGCCAGGATCCTCGCAGGATGCGCGCCGGACCCGTCGTCGTGGGGATCGGTGCGATCGGTGGCGGCCGACGCCGACGGCGGACGAGTTCGGCAGCCACCACGATTGCGCCGAGTGCGGTCAGCGTGATCGTCAGCCCGCCGGCGTAGCCGAGGCGCGTGCCTGCCAGCGACACCGGGCCGGCGATCTGGTGCCCGAGCTCGCCGCCGGGCAGCCACCAGTGCAGGGTGCGTATCCCCAGGATGGAACCACCGACGAATGCCCCGAGCGTGATCAGCACGGGCCCGTGTCCGGCGCCGCTGGCGTACAGCGTTCCTGACGCGCAAGCTCCTCCGAGCTGCATGCCGATTCCGAAGACGACCGACCCGACGAGTAGTCCGAGGGTGATCGGCGCCACGAAGCCGCCGGGTTCGTGGCCGAACAGGCTGGCGCCGCTCGCCAGGATCGGTGCGAAGAGCAGAGCCGCCGTGCCGAGCATGAGGGCGTGTGCCTGCAGACCCCGCCCCTGGCCGACACTCACGAGTTGCCGCCAGGCCGAGGTGAAGCCGAACCGGGCGTGGAACAGGGTGACCCCCAGGGCGAGGCCGAGCGCGAACAATGCCGCGCGCTCAGCCCCGTAGCGCTGGAGCGCGTACGACCCGAACGCCAGTGCCACGACTCCCCCCATGGTGACCACCCGGGCGTTCGGAGCCGGCAGCCGTTCACCGAGTACCTGTGGCCGGTCGGTCGAGTGCCGCCGGTCGGTGATGGGTTCGGGCGGCGGGACGGTCTCGCTCATCGTGGGTCCTTGGTGGCGATGCATGTCGAGGACAGACGGCAGGTGTCACTGGCAGCCGTAGCCGTCCACCTGTTCGTCTTCGGCCGAACCGTCGGAGTTGTCGGCGGGCTCGGCGGGCTCGGCGGGCTCGGTCTCCGGTTCGCTCTCAGCGGGCGCGGTCTCCTGCTGCTGGCAGCCTGCGAGCAGCGACACGCCGATGGCGATGGCGACGGTTGTGGTGCGGGTTCTCATGCGTCCTCCGGCGATTGCCCCCGTGGCAAGTGGGCGGCAGGCTCCTCGCTGAAGGAGCCCGCCGCAAAGGCTGCCGGTGTCAACGGTGAGAACTCTCTTCGGCTGGTCGGACGCACGTCCCGGTCCGGGTGCCGGTTCGTAGTGTTCCCCCTGCGGCGGCCTGACCCCGGTCAGTCATCCTCCGTAGCGTCCCTCTCGAACGCACGAGCCGCATCACGGACGACGGCCGTGTCCATCAGCCACCGAACGGCGCGCTGGCGACCCGAAGGAGACGCACTCATGGCAACGTGGAAGATCGTTACGGGAGTGGGGGTTATCGGGGCTGTGGCCCTGACGGCCGCCCTGACCATCACCGGTGGCGGGGCCCCTGCTACCGCCGAGGATCTCTTGATCTCGACCGACGAACTGCGCGACCTCCAGG
>JBDNIX010000128.1:0-3354 GCA_041688045.1 Nitriliruptoraceae bacterium | reverse complement strand
GGCCTCCCGGGCACTCCGACTGCCCGACGCCCGGGGATGGTCGGGCCCGATCGCCATGATGCTGAACTTTGCGCTGTGGGTCATCGGCATGGTCGTCGGCTACGCGCTGGTCTACCTGCCCTTCCTCGACCGCTTCGGTGGCGAGTGGCAGCCCCACAGCTTCGTCGATGCGCTCTACATCAGCGGCGTGGCGTTGACGACCGTCGGGTTCGGCGACGTCGTGGCGACCACCGGCGGCCTCCGCCTCGTCACGGTCGCGGAGGCAGCCAGCGGCCTCGCCGCGTTCACGGCGGCGATCGCGTACCTCCTGACCGTCTACCCGCTGTTCATATCCCTCCAAGGCGCAGCCCTGCGGATCTCCGACCGGGGGCTCCTCGAACCCCGGACGGTCACGATCGAGCTCCTCGCCCCCGGAGGAGACGTCCTCGCTCGCCTGCACGAGGTCCTCGTCCGCTCGCACGGCAACGTGCAGAGCTTCTCGGTCCTGTACTACTTCAACCCGACGGACCGCGACGCGTCCATCTACACCCTGATGCGTGCCGGGTTCACGGCGGCGCTCATCGCCCGCTACGGCATCGCCGACGAGCGTCTGCCGGCCCCCGCGAGCCACGTCAGCGCGATCGAGCGCACCCTGTCCCGGATCGTCGCGTCCTACCAGGAGAGGAGTCCCGGCACGCGCGGGGCCGAGAGCCACGGACCGGTCGATGACGCGGATGGGTCGCTCGCGCACCTGCGGGCGCTGGTCCACGACGTCGATCCCCACGCCGTCTCGACCGGCGACGACCGCGATCGGGCGTACGCGATCGCGCGTGCCGAGGCGGACCGGTTCCTGGCGACGGTGGCCCAGGATCGGGGCTACCCCCATGACCCACTGCTGCTGGACATGCACTAGTCCGTGGGACGTCACCCCTGTGTCGGCCGAGGCGACCGACGCTAGTCGCGCCGGCGCGGTCCGGGGTGCACGGCACGCGTCACTCGACGTCTGTCGCCAGGGCGCGCCGCCGCCTCGGTCGCCCACCCCGGACCACGCACCGCGAACCCGCTGCGGTCGGCGGGGTCGGCGCCCGGACGACGTCGCGGACGTCGGCCGCGTAGAGCTATGCGCGAACAACGTGGAACTGAGAACGTGTTTGAGAGGCCGTGACGGTCTTGCCTCCCACGATCGTGCCGATCGGTGCGCGACGATTGGGCATGGCTACCTCGAGTGCTGAAGGTCGTCCTTCCTACGCCACCGATCTGACCGATGCCCAGTGGAAGCTCATCGACCCGTTGTTGCCGCCACCCAACCTGGCCGGCCGGTACGAGAAGCACCCCCGGCGCGAGATCGTCAACGCCATCCTCTACGTGCTACGCACCGGGTGCGCGTGGCGCCACCTGCCCCACGACCTACCGCCATGGCAGACCGTCTACTGGCACTTCCGCCGATGGTCGGATGACGGCACCATCGACCGCATCTACGACGCCCTGCGTGACCGGCTCCGCGACCAGGGCGGTCGCGATCCGATGGTCTCGGCCGGGATCATCGACGCCCAGTCGGTCAAGGGCGCCGACACCGTCGGCACGCCAACTCGTGGCTATGACGCCGGGAAACGCACCAATGGCCGGACGCAAACGGCACATCGTGGTCGACACCCTCGGGTTGCTGATGGTGGTGGCCGTCACCACCGCATCGGTCCAAGACCGCGACGGCGGCCGGCACGTGCTCGAACGGCTCCGGTTCGCCATGCCCTCGGTCGTAACCGTGTTCCCCGATGGTGGCTACGCGGGCCGCCTGGTGGTCTACGCCCGCCAGGTCCTCAAGGTCGCGATCGAGGTGGTCAAGAAGCCCGCTGACCAGAAGGGTTTCGCGGTGCTGCCCCGCCGTCTCGACCACGACTACGAACGCCTTCCCGCCACCTCCGAAGCGATGGTCAAGTGGGCCATGATCGGCATCATGACCCGCCGGTTCGCACCCACCCCAGGCCGCCAACCCTGGCAACCTCAACAGGCCGCCTGACCCCATCTCAAACACGTTCTGGGAGAACGTCGTTGTCACCGGTCAGCGCCTGCACCACTCGCTTGGTCTCCCGCATCACGAGCCGGCGCTCTGCAAGGAACAGCACCGCGAACAGCATGAAGCCGGTACCAAGGTTGAGCACGACCGCAGGGCGATGGTCGGTTCTTGTTCCCGGTGGTCGAGCAAGATCGCAAGTCCGACGATCGCGAGGCCCGCGATGCCGACCGCAACGAGCTAGCCCGGTCCGGAGCTGTTCCAGGCTCGGCGGCCGCGCCGTCTCCATCGCCCTTCCGCCTCGAAGCACTTCGGAGGGGGGGGTAGGCAGCCGAGGCTCCTGCAGCCCAGGCTGCGACGACTCCATCGTCTGCGGAGCACCAACATGAACGGTCGCCGGACCGGGCACAACCGCCGCAGCGGATAGCTCCTACGGGCGTTGCCTGTACCTCGCGCCAGGTCAGCCTTCGTGGAGGCGTGCCGCGGCCACGGCATAGGCGATGAGGTCGCGACGTGGGGCGACGCACAGCACCTCGACCTGTCGGGCGTCGGTGTTGGACGGCAGCAGCCGGTAGACGAGGCGGAGTGCTGGTCCGAGGTTCGCGCCGCCCGGGGTGATCTCGTCGGGACCGAACTTGACCTTCCGGCAGGTCGACAGGTCGCCGGTGTCGGTGTGGTCGGTGAGCCAGTCGCCCAGTAGCGGATCGCCGGGCAGCGCGGTGATGATCTCACGGGCGTGCGCGAACGCTGCCTGACCGTAGAGGTCGCGCACCCTGCGCAGGTCGTCAGGGACATCGGCGTGCCACCGCCGTGGCAGGCTCACCTCGGGCGGTCCACCGCGTCGAGGAGGTCATCGACCGTGCCCTCGGAGAACCGGCCGTCGCCGAGCCGGTCTCGGACCATCTCGAGCGCGCCGAGCCGTTCGAGTTCCTCCAGTTCCCGGACCGCAGCCGACTGCTGCTCGTACCGTTCCCTGGACAACAGCACGGCCTCGTCACGGCGGTGGGAACCGAAGTGGACCGGCTCGGCCTCCGGGGTGCGGCGCAGGGTGGCCAGGATCGACGGAAGCGAGGAACGAACCTCTTCCATGCCTTTCACGTCAGCCACAACCCTGCCTCCCGCTCCGATTGGCGTACGGATATCAATACGCATGAGTGTACGGAACTCCCGAGCCTATCGCGAGAGCGACGACCGCCGCGAACGGTTCTGGATCCTGTGCACAACCGCCGTCGCAGCGTGTTCGAGCTCATCGAGCAGTGGCGCTGGATCGACCGTTGCATCCCGGCGGTCGGGGACCGGATCCGTGACACCCTCGAAGCACATGGCACCAGCCTTACCGACATCTTCGGGATCGCCGAGATCGG
>JBDNIX010000127.1:0-2671 GCA_041688045.1 Nitriliruptoraceae bacterium | reverse complement strand
CACTTCCGCGACCCGCAGGTGGCCGGCGACCGAGCACAGTGCGGAGGCGTCGGCGGGCCGGACGTCGTCGTGGCGGGCACCACCGGGGGGCTCCGCCGTGGCCGGCAGGTCCAGTGCAGGGGCGTCGAGGTGGAGGTCGGATCGGACCGTGACGCGAAAATGGGTCATCGCCGTGGCCTCCACGGCCGTCCCGCATACCTTGCCGTCTCCCTGAGCAGCGTGCGAATCGCCGACCGACAGCAGGCCACCATCAACCTCGACCGAGAGGAACAGTGTGGCGCCCGGGCGGACATCACGTCAATGGAGGTTGCCGCCCACCCGGCGAGGTGGGATGACGCTGTGGGTTCCCGGCTCGGGCGGGCCGAGGCCAAGCGTGCCCGGGAACGGCCGGGCGGGCAACCGCGCGGCATCCCCGAACAGCACCGTGTCCGGTCCGATCTGCGACGCGCCATCGGCGCGTACCGGACCAATCAGGGGTTGGCCGCGTCCAGATCCAGCGCGGCGACATCCGCCGCCGTTGCCGTGTCCGGCGCGATGGTGCAGGGAGGTCAGACGGTCCTCACGGGCCGGATACGCGTTTGAGGCCACCAACTCTACGGCCCGGGAGACGGACGAGCTCGTGGCCAGAGGTACCCTCGGCAGCGATGCTTCGCGATCTGCTGCGCCCGAAGGCGATACTCACCCACCTGCTGGTGCTGACCGTGGCCGTCGTGTGCGTCCAGCTGGGGAACTGGCAGTTCGCACGACTGGCGGACGTCCGGGCCAACAACGACCGGCTCGCCGAGCGCCTGGAAGAGCCCCCCGCGGATCTGGCCCAGCTGGCCGGGTCCGACGACGCGGAGGTCGACCCGGAGACCCTGGAATTCCGAACGGTCGAGGTCACCGGGGTCTACCAGCCGGACGCCGAGGTCCTGCAACGCAACCGTAACCACCAGGGCCGGCAGGGCTTCCACCTGCTCACGCCCCTCGAGCTGACAGACGGCGGGGTCGTGCTGGTGCGGCGTGGGTGGGTACCGGCCGAGCGGTCGGAGCCACCCGTGCCGGACGCGCTGCCACCGGAGGGAAGCGTCACGGTGACGGGAGTCCTCGAGCGTCCGGTTCCCCAGCCATCGTTCGGCCCGCAGGATCCCGACGACGGGGTTCTCGAACGGGTCTTCCACACCGACACGGACCGCCTCGATCAGCAGATTGACGGCGAACTCTTCCCCATGGTGCTCCGTCTGGAGAACCAGGATCCGCCGTTGCCCGACCTGCCCGGCGAGCTGCCGATCGCTGTGGGCCGTCCGGAGCTCGACGAGGCCAACCACCTGTCCTACGGCCTCCAGTGGTACTCGTTCGCCGCACTCGCCGTGATCATCTACGGGGCGTGGTTGTGGACCAACCATCGCGGCAAGGCAACCGATCGCGTCCCCCGGGAAGTGACCCAGCCGCAGAGCTGAGGCTTCAGCGCGATGCGATCGAGACGCTACTGAACCTGCACGCCGAAGGTGTCGGAGGTCCCGGTCGCGTCCATGGCGTCGGTCAGGCGTTCCAGAGCATGCACGTAGGCGGCCGTTCGCAGGGGGATGGCACGGTCATCGGCAAGGTCGGTGATGTAGGCCGTTTCGGTCACCATGCGTTCTTCGAGGCGCTGTCTGACGGTCTCCATGCGCCAGCGATCTCCCTGACGGTTCTGCGACCATTCGAACCAGCTGACCGTCACACCGCCCGCGTTGGTCAGGATGTCGGGGACGACCTCGATACCGGCGGCGTCCAGGATCGTGTCCGCGTCCGCCGTCACCGGGCCGTTCGCGACCTCGAAGATGACCTTGGTCGTGATGTCCTTGGCGTTGCCCTCGTGGATCGCCCCTTCAAGGGCCGCCGGAATCAGGGCATCGACCGGGACCGTGAGCACGGCGTCGCGGTCCAGTTCGTCGCCGACCGGGCATCCGGAGAGGCTGCCCGTCTCGTCCTTGTGCTTACGCACGATGTCGATGTCCAGCCCAGCGTCGTCGTACAGCGTCGCTCCGGAATCCCCCACGGCGACCACGCGCCACCCTGCGTCGGCCAGGAGCGTCGCCAACTGGGCGCCCGCGTTCCCGAAGCCCTGGACGGCGGCGGACGGATAATCGATACCGGCCAGGACCCGCGACTGCAGGTGGCGGATGACGTGGAAGGCGCCGTCCGCGGTCGCAGTGGAGCGCCCGGGGATCCCCCCGAGGGCCAGGGGCTTGCCGGTGATGACAGCGGGCTGGTGCCGCCGCGTGATCTTGGCGTACTCGTGCGCCATCCACCCCATGACCATTTCATTGGTAGCGACGTCCGGAGCGGGTACATCCAGGTCCGGTCCGATGACGTCCGCGACCGCAGCGACGTAACCGCGGGACAGCCGCTCGAGTTCGGCGGCGGACAGCTGCTTCGGGTCGACGGCGACGCCACCTTTACCCCCACCGAAGGGCAGATCCATGACCGCGGTCTTGAAGGTCATCCAGAACGCCAGCGTGGTCACCTCGGCCGCGGACACCGACGGGTGAAAGCGCACGCCACCCTTGGCCGGCCCACGCGTACTGTCGTACCGGACCCGGTAGCCGGAAAAGGTCCGCAGCGTGCCGTCGTCCATGCGGACCGGGATCGACACCTTCAGGGAGGCTTCCGGGAGGCGCAGCCGGTCCCTGGTGTCTGTCGACAGGTG
>JBDNIX010000126.1:0-3013 GCA_041688045.1 Nitriliruptoraceae bacterium | reverse complement strand
TGGCCTACGCGGTGGTCGCCGACGGGGAAGGCGCCAGCCGGGTCGCCGGCATCACCGTCCGGTCCGCACCGACCGACGGGGACGCCGAGACCCTGGCGCGGTCGATCGCCACGTCGCTGTTGGTCCGGGCCGCCATCCACGGCGCCGACCCCAACTGGGGCCGCATCCTGATGGCGATGGGATCGGCGGGGGTCGCCTTCGATCCGGATCGGGTGAGCGTCTCCTGCGGCGGGGTGATGGTGTGCCGGTTCGGCGTCGCCACGTCCTTCGACCGCGGGCAGGCGGCAGCGGCCATGGACCGGTCCAACGTCACGATCGATGTCGATCTCAACGCCGGCGGCGGCCAGGCCACCGTCCTGACCTGCGATCTCACGCCCGACTACGTCCGGTTCAACGCCGACTACACGACCTGAGCAGGAAGTTTCGATGATGAGCTCACGCGCCTCCAACGCCGCCTCGCAGGCGGTGTCCCCGTCGCGTGTCGCCAAGACCGCGAAGGACGCCGCCGCCGCCGCAACGCGTGTCTCCACCGCCGACGGCGTCAACATCGGCCGCATCGAGGTGGCGCAGGAGAAGGCGGCGGTCCTGCGCGAGGCACTGCCGTGGATCACCCAGTTCCACGGTCGCACCGTCGTCGTGAAGTACGGCGGCAACGCGATGGTCGACGACGCGCTCAAGTCGTCGTTCGCCGCCGACATCGCCCTGCTGCACTTCGTCGGGTTGCGTCCGGTCATCGTCCACGGTGGCGGTCCGCAGATCAGCGTCCTTGCCGAGCAACTGGACGTGCCGTCGACGTTCATCGGCGGCCTGCGGGTCACCGACGCGGCGATGATGGACGTCGTGCGGATGGCGCTGCTGGGCCAGGTCAACCCGGAGATCGTGGGGCTGGTGCAGGATGCCGGCGCTCCCGCCGTCGGGGTCGCCGGGACGGATGCCGCGTTGTTGCAGGTACGTCCCGCGGTCGGAGCGAACGGCGAGGACCTGGGTCTGGTCGGCGAGGTCGAGCACGTCAACGGTCGCTACATCACGGAGCTTCTCGACGACGGGTTCGTCCCGGTGATCGCCGCCGTCGGTCGGGACGCCGATGGCCACGAGCGCAACGTCAACGCCGATCTGGCCGCCGGCGCGATCGCGGCGGCTCTGGAGGCCTCCAAGCTGGTCTACCTCACCGACGTCCCCGGGCTGTACCTCGATTTCGGCGACGTGGAGAAGCAGGCGTTGATGAGCGAGGTCACCGTGGACCGGCTCGAGCGGATGCTCGCGGACGACGAACTGCACGAAGGGATGCGCCCCAAGATCCGGTCGATCGTCGCCGCGGTACGGGCCGGCGTGCCTCAGGCCCACATCCTGGACGGTCGCGTGCTGCACGCCGTCCTGATCGAGATCTTCACGGACGAAGGCGTGGGCACGATGATCACCCGGTCACTGCAGCCGCAGGGGCAGGCGGCGACGCAGGCGGGCCAGGAGGCCAGCCGGTCATGAGCTACCTCGACGACCTGCAGGTCCGGGCCGACAGCCGGATCATGACCACCTACCCACCCGGCAAGGCCGCCTTCGTGCGCGGCCAGGGCACGATGCTGTTCGACGGTGACGGCAACGCGTGGCTCGACTTCCTGTGCGGCCTGGCCGTGACCAGCCTCGGCCACGCACACCCGGCCGTGACCGAGGCCGTGGCCCGGCAGGCCGGCACGCTCGTCCACACCTCCAACCTCTACCTGACCGAGCCGGCGATCGAACTGGGGGAGCGGCTCGCGCAGATCTGCGGGTGGGACGATGCCAACGTCTTCTTCGCGCAGTGCGGCGCGACGGCCAACGAAGCGGCCATCAAGCTGGCTCGCAAGCATGGCAAGCTGCAGCACGAGGACAAGGTCCGTGTCGTCGCCCTGGACGGCTCCTTCCACGGGCGGACCCTGGCCACCCTGGAGGCCACCGGACAGCCCGCCAAGCATGCGCCGTTCGCGCCCCTGGCCGGATTCGTCGACCACGTCCCGCACGACGATCCCGCAGCGCTGCGGGCCGCCGTGACCGAGGAAACCTGCGCGGTCCTGCTGGAAGTGGTGCAGGGGGAAGGCGGGGTCCGGCCCCTGTCCGACGAGATGCTGCTGGCCGCCCGCGAGGCCTGCGACGACAACGGCGCGCTGTTGATCATCGACGAGGTGCAGACCGGCATGGGCCGCACCGGCCCCTGGTTCGCCTTCCAGGACACGCCGATCGAGCCCGACGTCATCACGGTCGCCAAAGCGCTGGCCAACGGCCTGCCGATCGGCGCCTGCATCGCCCGCGGCCCGGCCACCAAGGTGTTCCAACCCGGTGACCACGCCACCACGTTCGGCGGCAATCCCGTGACCTGCGCCGCGGCGCTGGCGGTGATCGACACCATCGAACGCGATGGCGTGTTGCAGACCGCGCGCACCCGGTCGGACCGCCTGATCGCCGGACTCGAGGACCTGGTCGCCACCTCGCCGTTGGCCACGGGTGTCCGCGGCAGGGGCCTGCTGCTCGGCCTCGAGCTGTCCGCGCCCGTGGCCGGTGACGTCGAGGTTGCGTGTCGCGACCACCGCCTGCTCGTCAACGCGGTGGGTCCGGACGTGATCCGTCTGGCACCACCGCTCACCGTGAGCCGCCAGGAGATCGATCAGGCGCTCGCCGGGCTGGGGGACGCGCTGTCCGCCGTCGCTGCCACCTCGACATCCCTGGAGACGCCATGACCGCCTTCCCCGACCACTTCCTGTCGTCCGACGACCTCACCGGGGCGCAGACGATCGCGCTGCTGGACCTCGCCGCCAAGCTGAAGGCGGAACGGATCACACGTGTCGCGGCCGGCGAGTCGCCAGTTCGTGATGTCCTGCACGGGCGCACCATCGCCATGATCTTCGAGAAGCCATCGACCCGGACGCGCGTGTCGTTCCAGGTCGCGGTGTCCGAACTCGGTGGCAGCCCGCTGTCGCTGTCGTCGGCGGAACTGCAACTCGGTCGAGGTGAAACGGTCGCCGACACCGGGGCGGTGCTCTCG
>JBDNIX010000008.1:0-3587 GCA_041688045.1 Nitriliruptoraceae bacterium | reverse complement strand
GTTGTCGCCGCTCGCGGCACGGGATCCCGACCGGGTGCTGGATGTCGGAATCGCGGAACAGCACGCCGTCACCAGCGCTGCAGGGATGGCCCACGCCGGGCGGCTGCCGATCGTCGCGGTGTACTCGACCTTTTTCGCGCGGGCATTCGATCAGGCGAACCTCGACGTCGGACTGCACAACGAGCACGTCGTCTTCGTGCTGGATCGGTCTGGCATCACCGGCGACGACGGACCCAGCCACCACGGGGTGCTCGACATGGCGCTCGGCTTGCGGATCGCGGCCATGAGCGTGCTGGCCCCGTCCCACGAAGAGGACTTGAAGGCTCTGTTGTCGGCGGCCGTCGAACTCGACGGTACTGTGCTGATCCGCTTCCCGAAAGGCACGGTGACCACGGCGGAGGATCTGGGACTCCGCGACGTCCCGCCGGCGACCGGGCTCGATGCCCGACAGCTCCGCGACGGTGCGGATGGATGCATCCTGGCGATCGGTGACCGCGTCGGTGCCGCGCTGGCCGCGGCGGACCTGCTGGCCGACGACGACATCGAGGTAGCGGTCTGGGACGTGCGCAGTGTGCGGCCGGTCGATGCGGCCATGTTGGATGCTGCCTCGACGTCGCCGTTGGTGGTGACCGTGGAGAATGGTGTGGTCGGCGGCGGTGCGGGATCCGAGATCGCGGACCGGCTCACCGAGCGGGGAGGGATACGGCACACGCCGCCGATTCTGCGTCTGGGGGTCCCGGACACCTACCTGCCTCATGGCAAGCCCGACCGGATCCTGTCAGAGATCGGCCTGGATGCACCGGGCATCGCCGCGGCGACGCGCAAGGTGCTCGCCGACGACCGGTGAGCGGGTAACTTGACCAGCGCGCGTTCAGCGGTAACCATCAGACCAGACACGCCCCACCAGGAGCGCACGTGCTGCTCGACAACGCCAGCAGCACCACCGGCATCCTCGGACGTCGCGACCTCCGTCGCAGCGTCCGTCGCTCGGTGGCAGGCGTCGTCGTACTCGTTCGGTAGCGCGTGCTCGACTCCGAGTGCGCGCGAACCTCCCGGGACACGGGAGGTTCTCTCGTAGGAGGGGACGTTGGCGGAGCGGTCTCCGTCGATCAGGGCCCGGCATACAGGAGAAGGCGACATGGAGATCACCGGCGCAGAAGCAGTCATGCGGAGCCTGGAAGCTCTGGGTGTCGACACCGTCTTCGGGTACCCGGGCGGGGCCATCCTCCCGGCCTACGACCCCCTGATCGAGGCCGACTTCAACCACGTGCTGGTGCGCCACGAGCAGGGCGCGATCCACATGGCCGAAGGCTATGCCCACGCGACCGGCCGGGTCGGGGTCTGCATCGTGACCTCCGGGCCGGCCGCCACCAATCTGGTGACCGGTCTTGCCGACGCCAACATGGACTCCATTCCGGTGCTGGCGATCACCGGACAGGTCGCCACGACCGCGATCGGTTCGGACGCCTTCCAGGAGGCCGATGTCACGGGCATCACGGCACCGATCACCAAGCACAACGAACTGGTGCACGCCCCGGAGCGGATCGCCGGTGCCATCAAGGAGGCCTTCCACATCGCCCGGACGGGTCGTCCCGGCCCGGTGCTCGTCGACCTGCCCAAGGACATCCTGAACGCCCGGTTCGAATGGGAGTGGGACGACGCCGTCGACCTGCCGGGCTACCGGCCGACCGTGCGGGGCCACGGCCGCATGATCCGGGAAGCGCTCGACCTGATCGCCGCCGCCGAACGTCCCGTCATCTACGCCGGTGGGGGGCTCGTGCGCGCGAAAGCCGGCGATGAGCTCTTCGAGTTCGCGACCCGCCTCCAGCTGCCCGTGGTCACCACCCTGATGGGACGGGGCGTGTTCCCCGACACACACGAGCTGGCGATCGGGATGCCCGGTATGCACGGCCACTACAGCGCCGTCCGCGCCCTGCAGGAGGCCGACCTGTTGGTCACGCTCGGTGCCCGCTTCGATGACCGGGTGACCGGCAAGCTCGATGCGTTTGCGCCCTTGGCCAAGGTCCTGCAGGTGGATGTGGATCCCGCGGAGATCGGCAAGAACCGCGAGGTGGACGTGCCGATCGTCGGTGACGTCAAGGTGGTACTCGGACAGCTGAATGGGGTCCTGGACGACAAGGCCGAACGCAATGATCTCGATCGCTTCGTGCCCGACACCACCGCGTGGCGAGCGCGCCTGAGCGAGATGCAGGGCGAGCACCCCCTGCGGGTGGATCAGCCCGAGACCGGCGTCTTGAAGCCGCAAACCGCCATTCGCGCCATTCATGAAACGTGGGGTGACGACGCGGTGTACGTCTCGGGTGTCGGCCAGCACCAGATGTGGGCCGCCCAGATCATCCCGTACACACGGGGTGGACAATGGATCAACTCCGGAGGCCTCGGGACCATGGGCTTTGCCGTGCCGGCAGCCATCGGTGCCAAAGTAGGGGTCGGACCTGACGTTCCCGTCGTGGCGATCGACGGTGACGGATGCTTCCAGATGACCTTCCAGGAGATCGCTGCCGCCGTGCAGCACGACATCCCGGTCATCTTCTGCGTGATCAACAACGGCTACCTCGGGATGGTGCGGCAATGGCAGCACCTGTTCTACGAGGACCGGCTGTCACAGGTCGCGCTGCCCCAGGACTGCCCGGACCTGATGAAGCTCGCCGACGCGTACGGCATCCCCGGGTTCCGGGCCACGTCGGTCGACGAACTCGATGCGGTCTTGTCCAAGGCCAAGGCCATCACCGACCAACCGGTGCTTCTCGACCTGCGGGTCGATCCCGACGAGATGGTGTTTCCGATGGTCCCGTCCGGAGCCAGCAACGACGATCTGCTGGAATCGGTCGAGGAGTGGCACGCCCGCGTCGCCGCGCAGAACGCATGAGGCGCTATCGGGAGCAGACATGACGGTCCGTCCGGTACCGGCCGGCCTGGATCCGGCCCGCACGACCACGACCCAGAGGGGGTCCACCATGCATCACGATCGCCACACGCTGTCCGTGCTGGTCGAGAACAAGCCCGGCGTGCTCGCCCGCATCGCCGGCATGTTCGCCCGGCGGGGCTACAACATCCGGTCGCTGGCTGTCGGCCCCACCGACGACGAACGCGTGTCTCGCCTGACGATCGTGGTCGGCACGGAAGCGGTCCAGCTCGAGCAGATCATCAAGCAGCTCAACAAACTCGTGCACGTCCTGAAGATCGTCGAGTTGGACGGTGGGGAATCGGTAGAGCGCGAACTGCAGTTGGTAAAGGTGAACGCCGATGCGCAGACCCGTAGCCAGATCATCGAGATCGCCGACGTGTTCCGGGCCAAGATCGTGGACGTCGCCCAGGACGCCATCACAATCGAGGCCTCCGGCAACCCCGGCAAGCTGGCGGCGTTGCTGGAGCTGTTGGAGCCCTACGGCGTGACCGAGATGGTCCGCAGCGGCACCATCGCGCTGGCGCGCGGCACCCGGTCGATCACCGACGGCTCCAAGCTTCGGATGCAACGTGTGGTCTGATCCGGTCGTCTGATGGTGGTCTGCCGGGCTCGTGCGTCGTCCTGCGGTGGGGTCCGTGTCGTGGCAGCCATGCGCGTC
>JBDNIX010000125.1:0-10138 GCA_041688045.1 Nitriliruptoraceae bacterium | reverse complement strand
GAGCGGCCGGTCCACCGATGCCCGCAGGGTGCGGGCCGTGGCGACGTACAGACCGAATGACGCCACGAGCACGGCAACGGCCACGGCGGCGGCGGCGATCACGGTGATCCGGGTGCGCAGTGTCATTCCGGCTCCCGCAGCACGTAGCCGAAGCCCCGCACGGTGTGCAGCACACGCGGCTCGCCGTCGGCCTCCAACTTTCTGCGGAGGTAACCGACGTAGACCTCGACGGTGTTGGCCGTGACATCCCGGTCGAAGCCCCACACCCGTTCGTGCAGGCTGTCGCGGCTGAGGACCTGACGCGGCTGCTCCAGGAACGCGCGGAGCAGCTCGAATTCCGTGCGCGTCAGGTTCAACTCCCGACCGCCACGGGTCACCCGGATCCGGTCGGTGTCCATGACCACGTCGGCGAAGCGCAGCCGGGCGGCTTCCCCGTCGGACGTCGATGTCGAGGTCCGACGCAGCAGGCTCTGGAGCCGGGCCACCAGCTCGTCGAGCGCGAACGGCTTGACGAGATAGTCGTCGGCTCCGGTCGTGAGCCCGGCGACCCGGTCCGGGATCCCGTCGCGGGCCGTCAGCATCAGGATCGGCGTGTCGATCCCGTCCTGCCGCAGACGGGTGACGACCCCCAGCCCGTCGACGCCGGGCATCATGACGTCCAGCACGATGATGTCGGGTTCGACGCTCCCCATGGCGTTCACCGCGGTGACGCCGTCGGGGGCCAGATGCACGTCGAAGCCACGCAGCCCCAGGGCGCGGTCGAGCGATGCGCGGACGGCCTGGTCGTCGTCGACGACCAGGACCCGGGGACGGTGGTCGGTGGTCATGTGGGTGAGGCCATCCGAGGCGGCAGGAGCGTCAGGGTGTGTCTGAACAGTATCCGGAGGCCGCCGGTGTCCCCGAGGGGTGTGACGCTCCCGGGAATTCTGAGAACCTGCGTCGCAGGACGGTGTCTGTCTCGCCCGGCGGCCGCGGCGAGGCTGGCGGGGTCGTGGACATGGTTGACCCTCGCGACGTGGTCGGCGTCCGGGGGACGTGTGGCTCCTGCTCTCCGCGTGAGTGCGACGGCGCCCGCGTCCCCGGCGGCCGAGGCCATCGAGTGCGACGCGGTCCAGCGCGCGCTGGCCACCAGCGCGCGGCCCGCTCGCCCGTCCCCGATGTCGGCATCGCTGACGTTCTGGTGGCGGGCCATGCTCAAGATCAGGCACATCCCGGAGCGGTTGTTCGACGTCACGATGTACACGGGGCTGACGCTTAACCGCGACATCCAGAAGGGCGTGCACGACCGCTTCCGATCGCTACCGATCTGGCGACCAGCCACCCCCGTCACGCCGGTGCCGGGGGTGGTGACGGCTGTCGGGCTGCTGCTGGTGTTCTGCTTCTCGCTGTCGTGGGCGTGGACGATGTTGGGCATCGTGATGCGGTCGGAACAGGCCCTGATGGGCCTCAGCATGATGGTGCTGTTCCCGCTGACGTTCGTCAGCAACGTGTTCGTGCCACCGGAGACGCTGCCCGGCTGGCTCGAGGCGTTCGTCGAGGTCAATCCGATCACGATCCTGGTGGCCGCCATGCGGGGGTTGATGCACGGCCAGGCCGTCGGCTCGGAGATCCTGGCGGTGCTGGTCATCAGTGCCGGGCTTGTGGCCGTGTTGGGACCCTTGACGATGCTCGTCTACCGACGCACGTCCTGATGCCGCCTCACGCGGCGGGCGTCGCCCACACGAACCTGACGGCGGGCGTCATCGCCGCCGGAACCTCAGCAGCTGCATCGAGGTTCAACGTCACCCGGTAGGTCTGCTGCCGCTGTGCGTCGGTGAACGCACGGCCGGAGTGCAGCGCTGTCCGGCGCTCCGCGTGCCGCGTGGTCAGCGCGTTCGGGTGCGCCGCCAGGGGGCCGTCGAACACGACGCCGGTCGCTACCGCCACGGCGCAGGATTCCGTTCCGAGGTCGACGCGCTCCAGGACCACGCGGACGGATGGTGTGGCGGTCCCGATGTCGCTGGTGGCCGCATCATCGGTTGGGGTCGTGGCCGCGTCGTCAGTGTCGCCGAAGACGTCCCCGTCGGGGGAGGGAAGGATCGTCGCCCAGAGCCTGGTCTCGGCGGGCGACTCGTCGTCCGCCGAGGTCACCGTCATGCAGGCGGAGGTCGCCGTGTCAGTGTCCACCCGCCGGGGCTCGAGCGTGATGGCCTGCACGGCCGCGGTGTCGGTGATCCCGGCCAGGGCCGGCGTCAGGGCCTGGTGGGAGCCGTACAAGACAACCGCCGTGACAGCCGCGAGCGTGGCCGCTGCGGTGACGCCTCGGCGCAGCGTGTGCTGCTTCATCGGACCTCCACGTCCGTCGCCCCCCGGGAACTGGATACCGGTCGTGGAGTGCGCGGATACCCGAGCGCTCCGGACCGTGCAGGGGACTAGAAGGGCAGTCGGCCCGACGTGCTCGGATCGCGGAACCCCTGGGTGACCCAGAGAGTTCCGTCACGGACGACGACCCCGATACCGACTTCGGTGAAGTCGGCATCGGCGATGTTCGCTGCGTGGCTGGGTGAGGCCATGAAGGCGCCGTGCACGGCGTCGACGGACGAGCTGCGCCCGACGTTCTCGCCGACCTTGCGCCACCTGTCGACGTGATCGCCGAGTTCCGGATTGTGGTGCAGCACCCTCGCCTCAGCCATTCGGTCGCTCTGCCGGCGCGCGACCGTCGTCAAGTCGTCGCTCAGCCGGAGCGGGGTCAGGCCGTCGGCCGCGCGGTCGGCGTTCATGGCGGCAACCACCTCGATCTCGAGGTGGGACGCGGGTGCGGCCGACGACGGCGACGGTGCGACGAGCATCGCGGTGAGCGCGGCCACGAGGGCCAGCACGGTCACCGGGAGGATGCGGGTCGAGCGGATGCTGCGGGTCATGTCGCCCATGGGGAGCCGTCCTTCCTCCGAAGAGGTGGGACGGAGCCACAGCGATGGTGGTCAGAGTCTCGTTCGGTGGCCCGGCTGCCGTGACCGCGATTGGCGGTGGTAGGCCCGTGGCTTTGCGGACCGCCCTTTCGGGCGGGGTGCCGTTTCGTGAGGCTCCGTCAGCGTGCACCCCGGGTATCGGCACGATCACGTGGAGAGTTGAGGCTGCCGCCATCTAGTCCGTGATCACCGCCAGGCTGGAGGCCAGCATCGTCGGCGGCGGGTCGCAGGCTGTGGCACCGGTGGCATCGGTGATCCCGGAAAGCACGAGCAGCGTGTCCCAGCCGAGGTTCTGCGCTCCGACGATGTCGGTGTCGATCCGATCACCGACCATGAGCACCGGTCCCTCCGGCAACGTCCGGGCCGCCCGTCGCAGCAGGGGCGCGTGCGGCTTGCCCGCGACCTCCGGGTGGCGGCCCGTGGCGGCGGTCAGCGCGGCCAGGATCGCGCCGTTCCCCGGCCACAGTCCTTCACCCGAGGGAAGGGAGACGTCGCCGTTGGTGCCGACGAACCTGGCACCTCGATCGAGCGCGATCGTTGCTTCGCACAGCTTCGACCACGTCAGTTCGGTGTCCATCCCGACCACTACCGCATCCACCTCGGCGGAATCCTCCGAGAGGATGCAGCCGCGGCCCGTCAGGGCGACACGGAGCCCCTCCATCCCGATGACGAAGCACCGCTCGCCGGGTGTCAGCAGATCGGCCGCCGCCTGGGGCGAGGTGACCACCTCCTGCGGACCTGCGTCGATGTCGAACGCAGCCAGGTGGGTCACGACCGCCTCCGGTGTCCGGGTCGAGTTGTTGGTCACGAACCGCACGCCGACCCCCGTGGTGCGCAAGCGCGTGATCGCGGCTGCGACGCCGGCGATCGGACGATCGCCGAGGTAGCACACGCCGTCGAGGTCCAGGAGCACGCCCTGGTAGCGACGCGCCAGTTCAGCGGCGGACAACGTTGACTCGACGGACGCTGCCGTGGTCGGGACGTCAGGCATGATCGTGGCACCTCGAGGATGATGGGTATCGCGGCGGGACATGATGTGGTGTGACGGTGTGACGGTGAGACGGTGTGACGGTGGGACGGCTCAGCGGTCGCGGCGTGCCTGGCTGAGGTAGCGGTGACCGTCAAGCGAGGCCATATCGATCGGTGCCGCGTAGCCCACGGGCTGGTCCTCGGCCCGCAACGTCTGCACGTGGTGGGCAGGTACCGGATCGCGCGTGGTGGAGAGGAACTCGGTCAGGACCCGGCCGTCGACCGTCGACGTGTCGAACCCGCTCAGGGCCAGCAGCGTTGCGGCGACGTCCAGGTTGCCCGTGGGCGCCTCCACGACCGCAGCTGACCGGAAGGCGGGTCCCCACCCGATCATGGTCGAGCGGATGTCGTGTCGGCTGAGGTTGCCGTGCTGCCCGACCGGGGAGGTCGTCCCACCTCGGATGAACGCCATCGATTCCCCGGACAGGCCGGATCCGCCGTCCCCGTCACTCCAGGGCAGCGATACGACGATGTCCGGTTCCCGGAGGTTCCCGGCATATCCCAGCAGTCGGTCCGAGAAGGTTCCCTCGACCCAACCGTGGTGGCCGTCGGTCGGCGCCGGGGACGCGGGTCGCGTTGTCGGCGGTCGGTGCGGCGGGGTGAACAACGCCTCGGACCATGTTTGCCCTTGCAGGAAGCGCACGATCCGCTCGATGCGCTCGGGCTCGCGTTCGTCGACGTACAGCAGGCCACACCCCGACAGCGCCACCACGACGTCCGTCGACGCTGGGCCGTCCTTCAGTCCGGCCCGGATCAGCTCGACCTCCAGATCCACGGTCCCGGTGACCGTCGAGAACCCGTGATCCGAGACCACCAGCACATTGGTGTCGTCGCGCCCTGTGGCGTCGATCGCTTTGAGCACGACGGCAACGGCCTGATCCGCTGCACGTCTGGCCGCGATGGTGGCTCCCGCGGTGAGCCCGAACGTGTGGTGGGCATGGTCGGGTTCGGTGATCCAGTAGATGAGGACGTCGGGCTGCAGGTCCGGCAGCACGTAGTCACAGACGACCCGTGTGGCGTAGGCGATGGTTGCGGTGAAGTCAGCGGACGGCACCTTGACCGGCGGAGCACCGAACCTCGCGAGTAGCTCGGCCTCCACGCTCGGTGGGCTGGCTGTCGGCATCCCGTTCTGTGCGCGATTGGTGCTGATCATGATTCCGTGCCCCTCGTCCGCTTCGCTGTTGAGCAACAGCGCGCTGCCCGACGAGCCGGAGCCGACGGAGACCAGGCGGCGCCCGGCCTCGTGGAGGTGCCGGCCGAGCGACGGACGGTGAAGCAGTTCGCCGCTTGCCTCGTGGAGCCGTTGCAGCGACGCTCCGTCCGCCGTCCTGACCGGCTGGGCGGCATCGACGGCGGGCCAGTAGAGCTCGTTGCCGACCAGGCCTGTCGCGCCGGGACGGCCGCCGGTCGCCATCGAGGCCGCGTTGACGCGCGTCACCGGTGGACAGACGACGTGCGCATTGACGCCGTCGACGCCGTCGCGCCGGAGGCGTGCGATGGTCGGGGTGACGTCGTCGTCGATCAGGTCCGGACGCAGGCCGTCAACGACGAAGAGCACCTGCAATGCGGGGAGGGTCACGGGGATGACCTCGTCTCCGGGGGCTCGCGCAACGGGACGAACCGTAGCCGCGACCGCGCGGCCGCCCGTTCGTCGTTCTGCTGTAGGTTGACCGCCCACCATCAGGGAGGATCTCGATGATCGCGTTCGTGCTGCTGGATGTCGATGTGGCCAGTGTCCCGGAGGCCGCAGAAGCCCTCTGCGCGATCGACGGGGTCACCGAGGTCTACTCGGTGACCGGTCGCTACGACCTGATCGTCAAGGTGAAGGTGGCGCGCAACGACGATCTTGCGGATGTCGTGACCGGCAAGATCGGCAAGGTGTCGGGCATCCGGGGGTCGGAGACGGTCATCGCGTTCCGGAGCTATTCCGACGAGCTGCTGGACGCCGGGTTCTCGCTCGGCGGTGAGGAGCCATCGAGCTAGCACCGCGATGTGGCGGGGCCGCTGCACATCAGGTAGGTTAGGGTAACCTAATCATTCCGTTCGGCGAGACCGCCCAAGGCCGGTGAGGTTGATCGATGATCGTGTGTCACTGTGAGGTCGTTTCCGACCGTGACATCCGCGCAGCGATCGATGACGGTGCCCACGACCGCATGTCGGTCGCCGATCGGTGTGGAGCCGGCCGGCACTGCCTGGGGTGCGCGCCGTCCGTGGAAGCGTTGTTGGAGGATGCGGCCCTGGCCTTGCGTGCACCGGACTCACTGCGTGGGCGACAGCTCGACCGCCGACGCGCCCTGGTCGCTTCGTCGGTTGCCTGACCGCGAGGTCTCGTCCTCGACGTCCGCCGTCGTGGCGTTTCCCCTAGGTTCCCGTCTACACGTCATGCCGGACGACAAGGAGCACGCCATGGGACGCGGTGACGATCGGATCATCGAACTGCTCAACGACATCCTCACCTACGAGCTGACGTTGATCAACCAGTACTGGTTGAACTACCGCATGCTGGACAACTGGGGACTTCCTGGGCTGGCCACCATCTTCCGTGGTTTCGCCATGGAGGAGATGGAGGACGCGGACCATTACATCGACCGCATCCTGTTCCTCGACGGCCACCCCAATCTGCAGCGACTCGGGACGGTGCAGGTCGGCGAGGACCCCATCGAGCAGATTTCACTGGCCCGGGACCGCGAGCAGGAGGCGGTCGACAAGCTCAACGCCGGCATCGCGCTGTGTCACGACGTCGGGGACCACGGGACCCGCGAACTGTTGGCGACGGCGTTGCAGGAGGAAGAGCAGCACCTCGACTACTTCGAGACGCAGTTGGATGCCGCCCAGCGGGTCGGGGTGGAGAACTGGCTCACGCAGTTCACGGTCGGCAACGACGACTCCTAGCTGGAGGCCGCTCGGGGAGTCGTGCTGGACGGTGTGGCGAACATGCTGGCCGGTTCCCGTGAACCACTCGCCGAGGTGCTCGTGCGCTATCTCGGACGGTACGGAGGCTCAGGTGACTGCACGGTCGTCGGCCATGGCGTGACGCTCGGCCAGCCCGACGCTGCCTGCCATCCTGGCGATGGCGGAGACCCGCCCCGTGTCCGGGCGGCAGGCCATCGAGGCGGTGGTTGCCGGGTTCGAGCTGCAGGGGCGGCTCCACCGCGCCGCGTTCAGCTCGGTCAAGCGGTGGCTTCGTGGGCTGCACGTTCCCGGCTCGGTGGGACCGTTCGGGAGCGTGGCGGCGTGCGCGAAGCTACTGGAATCGATTCCACGTGGGCTGCAGATGGCCTTCGGCATCGCCGGATCCCGTGTTTCGGGCCTGATGGCGAATACGGGAACGATGTCCAAGGCGACGCACTCTGCGAACGCCGCACTTCTGGTCCGGGCCGATCCTGACGTCTCGGTGGATCAGGCCCGCCGCAGACGCGTCGAGGTGGGTGCGGACAACGAGTCGGCGCGCCCCGGCCGACCTGCGTCCGGCGTGGCGGGCAAGTTCTCCGTCGCGTACACCGTGGCGATCGCGCTGCTCGACGGTGCCGTGACCATCGGCTCCTTTCGCGGCGGCGTGGTCACGCGTCACGGTGGTGCTGGCGAATGGCCGCGAACTGTCGGCGCGCGTCGACCGTCCGGTCGGCATCTGGGACAACCCCATCTCCTGGGAGCGGTGAGTGGAAAAGTCCCGTACGTGCGTCCACCGATGTCCGTCCGAGTCCCGGACGTCGCAGATCCTCACCCGAATTGCGGCCTTCGGATAGCTCGGCGACGTTGCCAGCTCGTCCGACTGTGCAACGAAGCGACCTGGATCATCACGTAGCGGCTGTCGAACGCTCGACGCGGTTGCTGACCCGCACATCAAGCGAGTAACATATGAGCATCTGTTCACGTATCTGAAGGGACGGAATGCCGGAGTCACAGCTGGCCGGGGAGCGCTCGGCCGGTGGGAGGCACCGCCGACGTCTGCGCTGGGCGCTCCTGCTGGTCTTCGTGTTCCTGATCGTCGAGTTCGTCGCGTCGCTCATCACCGGCTCCCTGGCGCTGCTGGGGGATGCAGGCCATCTGCTGACCGACGTCGTGGGCCTCGGAATGGCGCTCGGCGCGGTCGAGGCCGCGGCGCGTGCCGGACGCAGCCCGCAGCGTACGTTCGGCCTGTACCGGCTGGAGGTCCTCGCGGCACTGGCGAACGCGGTGCTGCTCGTGGGGCTGGCCGGCTTCATCCTCTACGAAGCGGTGCAGCGCTTCCAGTCTCCGCCAGAGGTCTCGGGCGGCCCCATGATCGTCATCGCCCTGATGGCCATCGTGATGAACGTCGTCGTGCTCGGTCTCCTGCGGGAGGGCTCGCGCGAGAGCCTCAACCTCGAAGGCGCATTCCTGGAGGTCCTGGCTGACCTCCTCAGTTCGATCGGGGTGCTCGTCGCCGCCATCGTGCTCGTTACGACGGGCTGGCCCTACATCGACCCGATCGTCGCCATCGGGATCGGCCTCTGGGTCCTGCCACGAGCCCTGCGACTGGGTGCCAAGGCGTTGCGGATCCTTCTCCAGGCCGCTCCGGCGAACCTGCCGCCCGAGCAGCTCACCAGTGAGCTCGCCGCCATCCCAGGGGTCTCTGCGGTCCACGAACTCCACGTGTGGACCCTCACCTCCGGGATGGAGGTCGTCTCGGCGCACCTCGATGTCGATCCGGTCGTCGATGGTCGGATCGTGCTCGCCGACGCGCGTCGGATGCTGTCGGAGATCCACGGGGTCGAACACGCCACCCTGCAGATCGAACCGACCCGTGACGATGCGTCGTGCCGGGGGCTCGACTGGTGACAGCCGACATGGATGTCCGACTGATCGCGGCCAGCGCCGATCTGTTCGCGCTGATGGGCGACCGCACCCGCGTCCGGCTGCTGTACGCCCTGCTCGACGATGGTGAGCAGTCCGTCGGGCAACTGGCGCAGGACGTCGGCGTGAGCAAGTCGGCGGTGTCCCATGCGCTTCGGTTGCTACGCGCCTCCAGGGTCGTGGCCACGCGCCGCGAGGGTCGCTCCATCATCTATTACCTCGATGACCACCACGTGCGTCAGATCCTGCAGGTCACGCGGGAGCACTTCATCGAGGAACTGGGCATCCCGCTCGCCCCATCGTTCGGACGGAGTGCCCGATGAGCGACGAGAACGAGTGGCTGCGCATCACCCGTGCCAATCCCGGACATTCCGCCTGGTACATCGATCGCTTCCGGGCGATGGCGGAGGCCGGTGACGACCTGGCAGGCGAGGCGCGCTTCATCGATGCGATGGTCCCGCGGGGCGCCAGGATCCTGGATGCCGGCTGTGGTCCGGGGCGCGTCGGCGCCTTCCTGGACGCGGTCGGACACGACGTGGTCGGTGTGGATCTCGATCCTGAGCTCATCGCGGCCGCCGAGGAGGACCATCCGGGGCCGCTCTGGCTCGTGGACGACCTGGCGACGCTCGACCTGCCTTCCCGGGGAATCGACCAGGGATTCGACGTCATCGTCTGTGCCGGCAACGTGATGACGTTTCTGGCACCCAGCACCCGCGGGCAGGTGCTGGCGCGACTGCGCCGTCATCTACGCCACCAGGGACGCGTCACCGTCGGTTTCGGGACGCGCCGGGGCTACGCAGTGGAGGAGTTCCTGACCCACGTCGATGACGCCGGTCTGGTACCGGACGTGCTGCTCTCGACGTGGAGTCTGCACCCGTATACCCCGGATGCAGACTTCCTCGTCGCGCTCTTGCGCATCGCCGATGAACCATCGAGTGCCTAGAAATCGAACACCAGTCGGGCGGTCACCTCGCCTACTTCCACGTCGGCGAAGTCCTGGTTGACCGATGCCAGGTCGCGGGTCTCGTACTCCACGACGGTCCGTCCCTGCGCGTGCAACTCGAAGACTTCCTGTAGATCCTTTCTGGTTCCGACGATCGAGCCCTGGACGGTGATGCCCTTCAGCACCGTCTGGAAGACCGGCGGGATCATGTCGTTGTCCGCGGGCAGGGCGACCATCGGCAGCGTTCCGCTCCGCTTCAGGGACGCGAACGCCTGCTCGAAGGCGCGGGGGGAGACAGCCAGACAGATAGCCTGATCGGCTCCGCCGAGGTCCTGGATCACCTCGACCGGACCCTGTTCCGATGCGTTCACGGTGTGCGCCGCTCCCAGCCGCTTGGCGAGAT
>JBDNIX010000124.1:0-10384 GCA_041688045.1 Nitriliruptoraceae bacterium | reverse complement strand
GTGACAGGGAGACGCGCAGATGCGGCACGAGCCGACGCACGGTCGGGAGTTGCACGAGGAACTGCAGGACCGAGCCAACCAGGGCGCCGAAGCCCATGGCTGTGGCCAGTCCCACCTCTTCGGTGGTCACCAGTAACGCGGCGCCGACGAGCGCTGAGATGATCGCGGCATTCCACAGCACCGGGGCGATGTAGGACAGGAAGAACCGGCGGTGGGAGTTGAGGATGCCGAGGCACCAGGCGGACAGCACCAGGAGTCCGACACCGGGAGTGATGATGCGCACGAGTGTGACCGTGAGGTCGAACCGGTCGCCGCCTGGTTCGAACCCCCACGCGATCACTCGCGTGATCGGCCGTGCGAAGACGACGGCGACCAGCACGATGACCGTGGTCACGGCGAGCAACAGCCCGGCGATTGCCCCGGCCAGTCGGCCGGCATCTTCTTCGCGGCCGTCGGCCACCATGCGGCTGTAGACCGGGACGAACGAGGCCGACAGGACGCCCTCGCCGAGCAGGTTCTGCAGCAGGTTGGGAATGCGCAGCGCCGCCTTGAAGGCTTCCGCACCCGGTCCCGTGCCGAGGAACCGGGCCGTGGCGATCTCACGCAGCAGACCCGTCAGGCGTGACCCCAGGATGCCGAGGGCAACCAGCGAGGAGCCGCGACGCAGTTCGGCATCGTCCTGGTCGTCGCTACTCACACGTGGCCCGTCTGGGCAGGCGTCATGCCCATCGGGTCGGACGGTCGCGCAGCTGGGTGACGCCGAGTTCGTCGCACCAGCGAACGAACGCCTCCCGGGGCACCCCGTCCCAGGCCAGGTCATCCAGGGAGTGGGGCAGTTCGACGTCGGTGACAAGGCGCGCCAGATCCCGGTAGAGCAACGCATCGTCACGGCGGTCGGAGAGCGTGGCGGCGAGCCGCGGTGCGCCGCGGACCGGGACGTCCCAGTCACCCGGGTCCTCCGGGATGGCTTCGAGATGTCCATACCGCCCGAGCAGGGCGGCGGCCGTCTTGGCACCGAATCCCGCAAGTCCGGGGATGCCGTCCGCGGTATCGCCCACGAGGGCCAGCAGATCGGGCACCGACGCCGGAGGGACGCCGGAACGTTCGATCACCCCGGTTTCATCGATTTCGCGATTCCGCATGCGGTCGACCTGCACGATGCGTTGACGGTCGACCACCTGCCCCAGATCCTTGTCGGGGGTGAGAATCCGGACCTGCTCGACATCCTCCCGCCACCGCAGCGCGGCGGTGGCCAAGGCGTCATCGGCTTCGTACTCGGCCATCGACCAGACGGCGACGCCGAGCGCCTCGACGGCACGTTCCACGCCGTCGAACTGCGCGCGAAGCGCCGGATCGACGTCCGAACCGTCCTTGTAATTCGGGAACATGCGATTGCGGAAGCTCTCGATCGGGTTGTCGAACGCCACGGCCAGATGGGACGGAGCCTCCGACGCATCGCTCAGCAGGGACAACAGCGAGTCCACGACACCGACCGTCGCCTTGATGTCCGTGCCTGACGGGTCGGTCCGTCCCGGGCGCTTGGAGTAGTGCGCCCGGAACAACTCGAAGGTGCCGTCGATGAGGTGCAGTCGCACGTCGTGGCTCCGGTCCGATCGGTGCCGGGCACGCTAGCTTCTCCGGACCGCTCGCCGGGGTAGCGGCTCCTGCGGACCGGCTCGGGAGAGGACGACGGAGTGCGACCAGGATCCAAGGGCGACAGGAGGCCGGTGACGTCCGGCGCCCAGGGCATTCAGCACCGCGACCAAGGTGACGAACCGTTGGCCCGGCCGCCACAGCCGGTTCCGCCGTCGGTGTGGATGTTGCCCGATGGGGACCAGGCCGACGAGGACGGGGTCGTGGGGGTCGGCGCCGACCTGGCTCCTGGGACGTTGGTCGACGCCTACCGGCGAGGAATCTTTCCCTGGCCGCACGTGGGGGTTCCGTTGCCCTGGTTCAGTCCGGACCCGCGGGCGGTGATCGCCCTGGAACGCGTGCACGTCTCCCGAAGCCTCCGCGCGCGGCTTCGAAGGTGCGGGTGGGTGACGACCGTGGATCAGGCCTTCGGTGGGGTGGTCGCTGCGTGTGCGCAACGTCCACCTGATGTCGGTACCTGGATCACTGACGACCTCGCGCGTGCCTACCGGCAACTGCACCACCTCGGCTGGGCCCACAGCTTCGAGGTCTGGGAGAATGGGGAGCTGGTGGGTGGGATGTACGGCGTCCAGATCGGTGCGGTCTTCACGGGCGAGTCGATGTTCCATCGGCGCAGCGACGCATCGAAGGTCGCGCTCGTCGATGCGGTCGACCGTCTCCGGGAATCCGGCGCGTGGCTGCTGGACGTGCAGTTGTCGACCCCGCACCTCGAGACCATGGGAGCCATCGAGGTGCCACGGAGTTGGTTTCTGAACCAACTCCGCCAGGCGTCCGGACACGCACCACGTCTGGCGATCGGTGCCCGGCCTGTCGCACGCCTGGCCGCCGGGTAGCGAGTCCCCGGCTGGTGGGGCACACTCCCGGCCACGGCTTCGTCGGCATCGAACATCTCGTGCACCCGGCAACGCCCCATCATCCTGCCTCACATGGAGTTCATCGTGTCCGAATCGAGCACCCCGTTCACGCGCCGCTACCCCGATCAGGACTTCGAGGTCGCCGACCTCGACCTGGCCGACTGGGGTCGCAAGGAGATCGGACTCGCCGAACGCGAGATGCCGGGCCTCATGGCGCTGCGGGACCGCTACGACGGCCAGACGCCCCTGGCCGGCGCCCGGATCGCGGGCTGTCTGCACATGACGGTCCAGACGGCGGTCCTGATCGAGACCCTCCAGCACCTCGGCGCGTCGGTGCGGTGGTCGTCGTGCAACATCTTCTCCACCCAGGACGAGGCGGCGGCCGCGGTGGCTGCAACCGGCACCCCGGTGTTCGCCTGGAAGGGCGAGAGCGAGGAAGAGTACGTCTGGTGCATCGAACGGACGTTGACGTGGCCGGACGGCACCGGGCCGAACCTGTTGCTCGACGACGGTGGGGATCTGACCGCGCTCATCCACGATGAACACGTCGATCTGGTCACCGAGATCCTGGGCGTCTCGGAAGAGACCACCACGGGGATCAAGCAGCTCCGTGAATGGCAGAAGCGCGGAACCCTGCGGATGCCGGCCATCAACGTCAACGACTCGGTCACCAAGTCCAAGTTCGACAACCTGTACGGGTGTCGTGAGTCGCTCATCGACGGCATCAAGCGGGGAACCGACGTCATGATCGCTGGCAAGGTCGCCGTCGTGGGCGGCTATGGCGATGTCGGCAAGGGCTGCGCACAGGCCCTGGACGGCATGGGCGCCACCGTCTACATCACCGAGATCGATCCCATCAATGCCCTGCAGGCCGCCATGGAGGGCTTCCGCGTGGTGCGGATGGACGAGATCATCGACCAGGCCGACATCGTCGTGACCGCCACGGGCAACATGGGCGTGGTCACCCACGACATGGTCCTGAAGATGAAGGATCACGCGATCCTGTGCAACATCGGTCACTTCGACACGGAGATCGAGACCACGGCCCTCCGCACGTACGACTGGACCAACGTCAAGCCCCAGGTCGACCTGGTGCACCTGCCGAACGGGCGCACCGTGATCCTGCTCGCCGAAGGCCGGCTGGTGAACCTTGGGAACGCGACCGGGCACAGCTCGTTCGTGATGTCGACGTCGTTCACCAATCAGGTCCTGGCGCAGCTGGAGTTGTGGGGGCACCACGAGGACTACAAGAACGAGGTCTATGTGCTGCCACGTCACCTCGACGAGCAGGTCGCGCGGCTGCACCTCGACAAGGTCGGCGCGCGCCTGACAGAACTGACCGCCGAGCAGGCCACGTATCTGGGCGTCGACAAGGACGGTCCGTACAAGGATGAGTCCTACCGGTACTGAGTCGCTCGGTCGCTTCCACAGGGCTCAGTGAGGGTGCGCTGCGCACGCCCAATCCGTGCGCTGAACGCACGCCGTCGCCCCGGGTGCCCCTGCCGTGGTTCGACACGCTTTCCACCGGGCAGAAAGTCGCGTAGCGTTGCGCCTGTGCTTGTTGTGCACAGGGGTCACGGCCATGCGATCCGGCCTCGAGTTCGGGGGCGAAGCTGCCGATACCGCAAGAGCCGGGTTCAGAGGTTTCATCGTTCAGGGATCGAGGAGGACGTGGTGGCATCGAGGCGTACCGTGGTGCTCACGCTGACGGCGTGTGCAGCGATCGGGCTAGCCGCGGTCGGGGTAGGGGGCGCCGTCGCACAACAGGACGAAGAAGCTCCCACGCCGTCCGCCGACCCGACCGATCTGGTGGACCGCCTGGGGGAGCTCGAAGCCACCCTGCCGGAAACCATCCCGCCGACGTCCGTCACGATCGATCCGGAGCAGACCGGCGGCAGTTTCGAGGGCGACCCCGCAGGCCTCCGGGCATCGCTTGACACGGTCGAGGGCGACCTGCGGCAGCTGTTCATCGACGCGGACGACGCCGACGGTGAGATCGCCGACGCCGTGAGCATCATCGCCCGCGGCTGGCTCGATCTGTGGCACGGTGCCGAATGGTTGGCCGAAGCCGACGCCCACGATCTGGCCTTCCCCCTCGAAACGGCGACCTCCGAAGGTGTCGCGACGGGCGCGGACGAACTTCGCGGCAGCATCTCGGTGGGTCTCGACCTGATCCTGCAGGGACGGGCCCGACACCTCGATGGCTATGTCGTGTTGCGGGACGAGGCGCCGGCCGAACCCGACGTGCAGGCGCTGTTCGATGCCCGGGCGGTCGCGGCCGAAGAGTTCGACACGGACCTGCGGCCCGATGTGTTGACGCTGCTGTCGCACCGCTCCACGAGCGTCTGGGTTGCCATCGACCGGTTCGACACGGACCTTCCCGGTGTCGAGCCGCGTGCCACCTCGGCGTCCCTGGTCTGTGTCGACCGTGAGGCCCTGCAGGAGGCCGGGGGAGTCGTCACCGAAGAGAACGTCGCCGCGCTGGTCGCGGCCACGCCCGATCGCGCGGACTGTCCGGACCTCCCCGAACCCGAGTAGGGCTACGCGGAGGATCGTCGAGGTTCACCGGCGCGAGAGCAGATCCGCGATGCGGGTGATGCCTTCGGTCAGGTCGGCATCGCTCATGGCGTAGGACAGGCGCGCGTACCCGGGTGCGCCGAAGGCCTCGCCCGGAACGAGCGCGACCTTGACCTCCTCGAGCAGCACCTTGGCGAGCTCCAGGGTCGTGTGCACCTGTCGACCACCGATGGTGGTTCCGAGCACCTCTTCGAACGACGGGAACACGTAGAAGGCACCGTCGGGCTCGACCACGTTGACGCCGTCGATCGCCGACAGGAGGTTGACCGCGGTGCGACGCCGTCGGTCGAAGGCGGCCACCATCTCGCCGACCGCGTCCTGCGGGCCGGTGAGGGCTTCCAGCGCGGCCATCTGTGCCACGTTGTTGACATTGGACGTGGACTGGCTCTGCAGCTTGCTGATGCCCGCGGCGATCTCCCGCGGCGCGACCGTCCACCCGACCCGCCAGCCTGTCATGGCATAGGTCTTGGCCACGCCGTTGGTGATGATGATGTGGTCCCGCGCGGCCGGCACCAGGGCCGGGAGCGACGTGAACGTGGTGTCGCCGTACACCAGATGATCGTAGATCTCGTCGGTGATGACCCAGATGCCGCGCTCCGCAGCCCACTCACCGATGGCGGTGGCGTGTTCTGGCGGGTAGACGGAGCCGGTGGGGTTGGACGGCGAGACGAACACCAGTGCCTTGGTCTTGGGCGTGAGCGCCGCCTCCAACTGCTCGATCGAGGCGAGGAACCCCGTCTCCTTCGTCGTGACCACGGGCACCGGAACACCACCCGCGAGCTTGACCTGCTCCGGGTAGCTGACCCAGTACGGCGCGGGGATGATGACCTCGTCGCCCGGGTTCACCAGCGCCATGAAGATGTTGTAGAGCGCGTGCTTCCCGCCGTTTGAGACCACGACCTGCGCGGCGTCCACGGCTCCGTCCGAACTGATCGTCGCAGCGGCGGCGATGGCCTCGCGCAGCGGAGCGAGTCCTGCGGCGGCGGAGTACCGGTGATTGACGGGGTCCGCCGCGGCGCGGACGGCTGCCTGGACGATGTTGTCCGGGGTCGGGAAGTCCGGTTCCCCCGCACCGAACCCGATCACTGGTTCCCCGACGGCCTTCATTGCGTTCGCCTTGGTGGTGACCGCCAGGGTCGGCGATTCCTCCATCTCGTGAATACGGGCTGCGAGGCTCATGGGACGGCTCGATGGGTGAGTGGAAACGCGGGTCGGTCGCGAGCGTAGTGCGCAGGTCGGCGATTTCCGATGTGGCGCCGGTCGTCGACAGCGTGTTGACTCTCGACCCGCACCGACGATGAAGGCTCGACATGTCCGACCTCATTCTGCCCGCTGATCTGCTGCCGCGTGACGGACGCTTCGGTTCCGGTCCGAGCAAAGTTCGTCCGCAGGCTCTGGCACGACTGGCAGAGATCGGCGACGGACTGCTGGGCACCTCACATCGCCAGGACCGGGTCAAGGGACAGGTTGCGCGGCTGCAGGAAGGCCTGCACGGGCTGTTCGGCGCGCCCGCGTCCCACGAGGTGTTGTTGGCGGTCGGAGGCGCGACGGCCTTCTGGGACAGTCTCGCCTTCGGGTTCGTCGAGCGGCGGGCGCGCCACTACGACTTCGGGGAGTTCAGCGGCAAGTTCGCCGCCGTGACGCGGGGGGCACCGTGGCTCGAGGAGCCGGACGTCGTGTCCGCGCCGGTCGGACAACGTCCGCAGGTCAGTGCGGCTCCCGGGTGCGACGTCCAGGCCCTGACGCACAATGAAACGACCACCGGCGTGGTGCAACCCGTCGTTCGCGTCGACGACGCACTTGTGACGGTCGACGCCACCTCGGGGGCCGGCGCGCTGCCCGTGGATTTGAACGATGCCGATGTCTACTACTTCAGCCTGCAGAAGGGCTTCGCGTCGGACGGGGGCCTGACCGCGGCTTTCGTGTCACCCGCCGGCGCCGAACGCATGGCGTCGATCGCTACCTCTGACCGCTACATCCCTGCCTTCCTCGACCTCACCACCGCCCTCGACAACAGCCGAAAGCATCAGACCTACAACACCCCCGCGGTCGCCACCGTGATCCTGGCGGCGGAGCAGGTCGAGTGGATGCGCACCACGTTCGGTGACCTCGATGGAGTGGTGGCGCATCAGGCCGACAAAGCCGCCGCCATCTACGGATGGGCCGAGTCCCGATCCTGGGCCTCGCCGTTCGTACAGGACCCTGACGCGCGGTCGTCGGTGGTGGCCACGATCGACCTGGACGACACGGTGAACGCGGACGAGGTCAATGCCACGCTCCGGGCGAATGGGGTCCTGGACACCGACGCCTATCGCAAACTCGGGCGCAACCAACTCCGTGTCGCGATGTTCCCGGCGATCGACCTGGCAGATCTGCAGGCGTACACCGCCTGCGTCGACTGGGTGGTCGAGCGTCTGGGGGCGTAGCCTCGACTGAGCCCAAGATCTTCCCGTCGTCCTCGGAGGTAGTCACCATGTCGAACGTGCCCGAACTTGCATCCCTGGTCGACGGTGAACGCATACCCGTCGCTCCGGCGGTCGAGTTGACGTCACCCTCCAACCGATCAGATGTCGTCAGCCGGGTGTCCCTCGGTGACGCCGATGTCTTCGTGACCGCGGCGGAGCGCGCGTCGATTGCGCAGCAGGAATGGGCCCGTGTCCCTGCGCCGATCCGTGGCGTGGCCATCGGTGACCTCGGGCGCATCATCATGGACAACAAGCAGGCCCTGGCCAGGATCGTGACCCGGGAGGTCGGCAAGCCGTACAAGGAATCGCTCGGCGAAGTCCAGGAAGTCATCGACACCTGCATCTTCTTCGCCTCCGAGGGCCGCCGGATGTACGGGATGACCGTCCCGTCGGAGATGCCCGACAAGCAACTCTTCACGTTCCGCAACCCCGTCGGCACGATGGCCGTCATCACGGCCGGCAACTTCCCGATCGCGGTGCCGTCCTGGTATCTGGTGCCCGCACTCCTGGCCGGAAACGCCGTCGTGTGGAAGCCGGCCGAGTACGCGCCGGCCGTCGCAGACGCCTTCGTCCGATGCATCCTGGCCGCGGGCATACCGGCCGGGGTCATCCAGCTGGTGCTGGCCGACGGCCCGGAGACCGGCAAGGGAATCGAACGTGCCCTGGCTGCCGGCCACCTGCAGAAAGTCGGCTTCACGGGGTCGTCCGACGTCGGCCGCAACATCGCGGCGACCTGCGGACAGCACCTCGTCGCGCCCACACTCGAGCTCGGGGGTAAGAACCCGCTGGTGGTCATGCCCGATGCGCAACTCGACCTGGCCGTCGAGGGCGCCTTGTTCTCCGCCTTCGGGACCGCCGGGCAGCGGTGCACCTCACTGGGTGTCGTCATCGTCCACGAATCGATCCATGACGAATTCCTCGAACGGTTCACCGCCGCAACAGAAGCGGCCGTCGTGGGGGACCCGATGCAGGACGTGCTCTACGGCCCCATGATCTCTGACCGGTTCGATGCCAACTTCCAGTCCTGGGTGGACGACATCCAGCCGCACCACCGCATCATGGGTTCAAGCGCCACCGGACGCATCAGTTCGTCGTCACCTCGCAAGGGCTTCGTCGGCGACCCCGATGTCGGCATCTACCAGCACCCCGTCATCGTCGACGGCGTGACCGCCGACGATCGGATGTACCGGCAGGAGACGTTCGGACCGATCGCCCCCGTTGCGACCTTCAGCAGCTTCGAGGAAGGTCTTCACCTCGCCAATGATCACGGGTACGGACTGTCAGCGGCCATCTACACCACTGACCCTCGCAACGCCTTCCGGTTCCGTGAGGGCGTGAGCGCCGGGATGCTGAGCATCAACAACTCGACGTCCGGCGCGGAGGCGCACCTGCCCTTCGGTGGCAACGGTCGTTCCGGCAATGGCGCGCGCCAGTCCGGAGTGTGGGTTCTCGACCAGGTGACGCGTTGGCAGTCGATGAACTGGGACTTCAGCGGCAAGCTCCAGAAGGCCCAGATGGACATCGCCGAGATCGAAGCCGACTTCGACTTCAAGGTCTGAAGCCGCTTGGGCGAGTGGCGTTGATCAGTCCGCTCGCCCTCGCAGGAAGCGCTCGATCTCGGCACCCAACTCGTCGGGGGAGGGGACCTCGGCTTCCGAGAGCGCAATGCCCCTGCCCATGTCCGACACGGCCTGTTCGGCCTCCTGTTCCGCGTCGTAGAGTCGCTCGAGCTGCTTGACGTGTTCGGACACCTCGTCCGAGGACGTGGCCGCGACGTCCAGCTTGTTGCGGTTCTCCTCGATCAGGTCATCGAAGGCGTGGACGTCGACGGGCGTGCCCAGGTGAGCGGACAGCCGCTCGAGGAGCGCCCGTGTCGCTTCCGGATAGTCGCCGGCGACGTAGTGGGGAATGCGCACCCACAGGCCGAGGGTGGTCATGCCGGCGGCGTCGAACAGTGACTCCCAGGCCACCTGGCAGGAAGACGGCACCACGACCTGCTCGTGAGCGCGGCCCAGACGGTCGATGACGTCCGTGTCGTTCCCGGTACAGATCAGGTCAACGGGTCGGGTGTGCGGGATGGGACCCGGAACACTGCCCAGACCGACGTACCGGTCGGCGCCGATGGTTGCGGCCAGTTCCAAGAGGTCGGCCGCGCATGTCCGCCACGCCAGGTCGGGCTCGGCGCCGTGGACGAGGAGCAGTGGCGGGCCGGCAGGTGCCTCGATGAGGTCGACCACGAGCTCCGGCCACTGGGGCTGACCGAGGACACCGCGATCGATGGCCAACTGGGGTCGGCGATCCCGATAGTCGTAGAGGGAGTCGCCCGGAAACTCGCCGAGTCGCTCCGTGGGTAGTTCACGTAGAGCTGCAGCCGCGGCGGACCCACCCTCACCGGCGTCGGTCCAGCCGTCGAGCGCGACGACGAGCACCGGGTCGGCACCGATGTCTTCCAGCGGGCGTTCAATGCGTAGCAATTCCATGGACACACGGTACCGGTCGCCTGTGGTGCCCCCGCAGACCTTGCGTCCGGTGGACCCAACTCTCCTGAGCAACGACAGTGGGGGCCATCAGGTGGCCCCCACTGGACGTTCTGTGTTTCGTCGCGCTGGGGTCCTGCGGGAGCCGCCAACATGTCGGGCGATCAGCTGCGCTTCTTCGCAGCCTTCTTGGCCGGTGACTTCTTGGCCGGTGACTTCTTGGCCGCCTTCTTCGCGGCCTTCTTGGCCGGTGACTTCTTGGCCGGTGACTTCTTGGCCGCCTTCTTCGCGGCCTTCTTGGCCGGTGACTTCTTGGCCGCCTTCTTCGCGGCCTTCTTGGCCGGTGACTTCTTGGCCG
>JBDNIX010000123.1:0-6274 GCA_041688045.1 Nitriliruptoraceae bacterium | reverse complement strand
GGCCGATCAGCCGATTGACCCCGAGGCGCTGGCGGAAACGGACCCGCGGACGCGCGGCGAACTCTACGGCGCGCTGTTGACCGCCGAAGCGCAGCGTGACGAGTACCTGGATGACCTCCGTCGGGCCCGCGCCGAATTCGAGAACTACCGCCGCCGTCTCATGCGCGAAGGCGCGACCCAGCGCGACGCCGGCAAGGCGGATGCCCTCAGCGGTCTGTTGGACGTGCTCGACGATCTCGCGCGAACGGTGGAGGCGTCGGAGGGCTCCGATGACCCGTCGCTGGCCAAGGGGCTGCAACTGGTCGCCTCCAAGCTGGTGGCCGCCCTGGGATCGCAGGGGCTGACGCGCATCGATGCCGTCGATGAGCCGTTCGACCCCAACTACCACGAAGCTGTCCAACAGCAACCCGGTGACGAACCCCTGGAGACCCCGGTCGTCGCCGAGGTCCTGCGCCCCGGCTATCGCCTGGGTGACCGGGTCCTGCGCGCGGCGATGGTGGTGGTCCGCTCGTGAGCGCTCGCATGACGCGTCGAACCAAGGTGAGGAGGTGACCGATGGCACCGCAGCGTGAGTGGTTGGAGAAGGACTACTACACCGTGCTCGATGTGTCGAAGGACGCCTCGGCCGACGAGATCAAGAAGGCCTACCGAAAGTTGGCGCGCGAGAACCATCCGGACGCGAGCCCGAACGACCCGGAAGCGGAGCGGCGTTTCAAGGAAATCGGCGAGGCCTATTCGATCCTCGGGACCGAGGAGAAGCGTAAGGAGTACGACGAGATCCGCCGTCTGGGTGCGGCCGGCCTCGGCGGCGGTGGCCCGGGCGGCATGGGTGGCTTCGAAGGCGCCGAATTCGGCGACCTGCTCGGCCACCTGTTCGGGAACACCGCGGGAGGCGGTGGTTTCTCGACGGGCCCGACCACGGCCCGTTCCGGTGGCCGGCGCCGCGCCAGCCGCGGACCGGATCTGCAGGCCGATGTGCACCTCACCTTCGAGGACGCACTGGCCGGTGTGCGTACCACGCTACGGGTCACGGGCGACGGCGAATGCGAGACCTGCAAAGGCTCCGGCGCCGCACCCGGGACCCAGCCAACGACCTGTGGCCGGTGCGGCGGTCGCGGACAGGTAGTGCTCGATCAGGGGCCGTTCTCGTTCGCGCAACCGTGTGAACAGTGCGGCGGACGGGGACAGATCATCACCTCACCCTGTCCGACCTGCACCGGATCCGGACGCGTCGTCAAGCCGCGTCAGTTGACGGTCAAGATCCCGGCGGGTGTACGCGACGACGCGGTCATCCGCGTGCCCGAGCGAGGCGGCCCCGGTGTCGGCGGTGGCCCCTCCGGCGATGTCCTCGTGACTGTGCACGTCGCCGCCCATCCCCGGTTCGGACGGAAGGGTGACGACGTCACGCTGGACGTCCTCATCTTCTACGGCGAGGCAGTCCTCGGCACCAAGCTCACCGTCCCCACGCCGACGGGTGAGCGCCGCACGATCAAGGTCCCCGCCGGGACCACCAGCGGACGGACGTTCCGTCTGCGTGGCCAGGGTGCTCCGAAGCGTCGAGGAGGGAATGGTGATCTGCTCGTGTCCGTTCGGATCAGTGTTCCCAGCAAGGTCACCCGTGACCAGCGCAAACTGCTCGAGCAACTGGCCGAGTACGACGACCACGATGCCCGCGATGCCGCACTGTTCGACGGTGCACGTCAAACCACATGACGTCCCAAAGCGACCCCCGGCCCACAGAGGAGCTGACGAATGAGCGAGCAGCACTTCCTCGAACCCCACGACCAGGGGCGGTCATGGTCGTGGTCCAGCCGTCCCCGGCCCCAGGCCGACGACGAGCCGCGCGGGTCCGACTACCACGTGGACGACGCCGACACGCCGCTGTACGTCATCTCGGTGGCCGCGGAACTGGCTGACCTGCACCCGCAGACCCTGCGTGCCTACGAGCGCGAGGGCCTGATCACGCCGGCCCGCACGGAAGGCGGGACGCGCCGGTTCTCGCAGCGGGACATCGACCGACTGCGCTTCATCCGGACCCTGACGCAGGACGAAGGCCTCAACCTGGCCGGCGTCCGGATCGTGCTGGACCTGGGTGAGAAGCTCGAGTCGTCACGTCGGCGGGTCACCGAACTCGAGGAGATGGTCCGGGTGCTGGCCGAACGGATCGACGACCGTCCAGCCGCCGACCGCTATCAGATCGTCAAGGCACCGGCCAGCAACGTCGAGGTACATCCGTTCCGCCGGCGCACCGGGCAACGCGGCAGCAACCCGGTCCAGCGTGCCCGACCGGTCCACCCGCCGGAGCGCCACGCCGCCGACGCGTAGCGGCATACGCGCGCGCATCCGGACACGGCAGGAAGGGGCGGATCCCATCGGGATCCGCCCCTTCCTGCTGTCGTGACCGGGTGGCTCAGCCCTCGTTGATGAAGTCGAGCATCCGGATGAGGAATGACGCCATCTGGTCGCGCCGGACGTTGCCGTCCGGATTGAACGTGGTGGCGGTCACCCCGGTGGTGATCTCCGCGTCACGCACCGCGTAGATGTTGGGGGTATGCACGTTGCCGGGATCCACGTCGTTGAACCCGCTGCCGTTGACGCCGTCGAGGTCGGCGGAGCGTGCCAGGAAGCTGGCCATCTCCGCTCGGGTGACGGTGCCGCTCGGGTCGTAGGTTCCGTCGGCGCGGCCCTGGGTGATGCCGGCGGTGCGGATGGCCAGGATGTTGGGTGCGTGCACGCTGGATACGTCCACGTCGGGGAACTGCTGGCCGGTGCCTGCGGGGAGGTCCAGTGCACGGGCCAGGAATGTGGCCATCTGTGCGCGGGTGACCTGCTGGTTCGGGCTGTAGGTCGTGGGCGTGGTCCCGCCCGTGATCTCCAACTCCACCAACCGACAGATGTTGGCGCCGTGCGTGCTGGTGATGCTCACATCCGTGAACGGCAGCTCGCACTGGTCGGCGATCGCCAGACCGCCCGAGCCGTCGATGGCCAGCACCTGCTCCTCGCGATAGAGATAGAGCGTGCCGCCGGCGTCGATGGCACCGAGGAACAGGTCGTTCTTCAACCCATTGACGTCGTCGGTGAGACCGGTGGCGTCCAAGAGCCCGGCGCGGTTGAAGCGCCACTGCTGCACGCCGCTCGCCGACAACGCGGTCACGCTCCGGTCGAGCCGCCCACCTTCAGGCCCGCTGGTGTTGACGTAGATCGCGCCGGCCGAGTCGGTCAGGTACTGGCGGGGCGCGTTGCCGTTGCGCACATTGCTGTCGGTGGACCAGGATGCCGGATCACCGTTCGCGATGCTGTGGGCGTAGAGCCGGTCCGGTGCTGCACCCGACGCGCTGACGACGTTGCCGCCAGACAGCGCGAGCGCTGCTGGCCCGGACTGATCGAACGGGGCGTCGATGAAGACCTCGGTCCAGGCCACCTCGAAGCTGTTGAGGTCGACGGCGCTGAGCGCGCCGGTTCCGAACCGGTAGGACACCACGGCGGTCGAGCCGTCGATCAGGACGCTCGTCGGGAAGCCGCCGCTGGGGTCGGTCGGGTCGCCGTTGTCGTCGAAGATCGGCAGCTCGACGCTGCGGGTCACCGCTCCCGTCGCCAGCGAGATCTCGGTCAACTCGAACGTGGTGCCGGTGGTGGTCGGGACGTACAGGTGGTCGTCCGTCGTCGCGCCGACACGGTCCTGACTGCTGTCGCGCTGTACGCGACCGAAGTCGGCGTCCTCGGGGTCGATGACCCAGGCCGTGGCGGCCTGCGATCCGGAGACGTCGATGGCCAGGATGCCCGGGCTGCCGGCGCCGATCGAACCGCGGCCGTCGTAGAGGATGGCGCGTTCGTTGGCGCCCGCCCCGCCGATGTGCAGCGACGTGCTCTGACACCACACCTGGCCGCCACCGGGAGCGACATCGGTCAGCGGATCGAGTTCCGTTCCGTCGGTGCGCTCACCGGTGGCGGAGTCGAACGACTGCAGCATGGCTTCGCCATCGGTTCCGTCGACGAACACCGCCCATGCGCGACCCTCCGAGTCCACGGCCGGGTTGCACAGCCCCTGGGCGTACGGGATGTTCCAGGCCAGCGAACCGTCGTCGGGGTCGATCCCCACGATGTGGCGGTTGCCGTCGCCCACGGACTGGCCGACCGCGCCCGCACGACGCATGATCGTGCCGTCGGAGCCGATCACCGGCAGACTCGCGTCTTCGAAGGTGAACCCGTCGGGTGCGGCGTCACCGGCATCGTCGCTGACGTCGCTGTACCACTTCAGACCGGGGTCGTCCGGTCCGGTGACATCGGCCTGGTAGGTCCCCTGTCCGTCGGCGCCTACCTGTGGCCACGCATCGGCGGCGACGGGTATGGCCAGGACGGCCGCGGTCGCGACCGCGGTCGCCAGGGCGAGACTGCGCCCCACAGATGTTCGGTATCGGTCTACGTGCCCCATGGTTGCTGCACTCCTTGGTAGGTGCCGGCCCGTGCCGGGGACATCCCGACATCAGGACATGGCGTGTCCAGGTCGTGCACGGCCGGCGCGCCCCGCTCGCCGGATCGACGTGCCCCAGAGCCCCGCTGTGCCGTGCTCCCGGCAGGCTCGCGGGTCGATCGCGCGATCGCAAGGGCGTGACTACTCAATTCACTGCGCGTTCAGCGTATGCGAGTGTGCGTTAGGTGCCAGCTCGAGCATTTGCCGTTGCGTCGAGGTGGCACAACAGATCGATGTGACGGCGGCGCAGGGTTCCTGCCCGACAGACGGCCGCCGCGTACCGTCGTCCCAGGAATTCTCAGGAACGCGGACATCTCAGGAGTGCGGACGTGGATGCAGAGAAGCTGACACACAAGTCTCACGAGGCGCTGCAGCGCGCCGGCGGCATCGCGCGGGAACGCAACCACCCGGAGGTCGGCACGGCGCATCTGCTCACGGCGCTGTTGGAACAGGCCGAGGGTGTTGTGCTGCCGCTGGTGCAGAAGTTGGGTGTCACGCCGACCACCTTGCGCAACCGGATGGCGGAGGTGCTGGAGGCAACGCCGGCGGCCTACGGCGCATCCGGCGAGGTGACCATCGGCTCGGTGCTCCGCCGCGTCCTCGAATCGGCCTTTACCGAAGCGGAGCACCTCGGGGACGATTACGTCTCCACCGAGCACCTGCTACTGGCCCTGGCTGGGAACAGTGATCGCACGGCATCGGTCCTGGTCGAACAGGGCGTCACCCGCGATGCGATCCTGGACGGGCTGAAGCAGGTCCGCGGATCGCAGCGGGTCACCTCGCAGGATCCCGAATCAACCTACGAGGCACTCGACAAGTACGCCCGCGACCTGACCCAGCTGGCCCGCGACGGCAAGCTCGACCCGGTCATCGGTCGGGATGAGGAAATCCGTCGTGTCATCCAGGTGCTGGTGCGTCGCACGAAGAACAACCCGGTGCTCATCGGCGAGCCGGGCGTCGGCAAGACGGCCATCGTCGAGGGCATCGCGCGACGCATCATCGAAGGGGACATCCCGAAGCTGCTCGAGGACAAGACCCTGCTGGAGCTCGACCTGTCGGCGATGGTCGCGGGGGCGAAGTACCGCGGTGAGTTCGAGGAGCGGCTGAAGGCGGTGCTCAAGGAGATCGAGTCGTCCGACGGCCAGATCATCACGTTCATCGACGAGTTGCACATGGTCATCGGTGCCGGCGCCGCCGAAGGCGCGATGGACGCGGCCAACATGATCAAGCCACTGCTGGCCCGCGGGCAGCTGCGCATGATCGGTGCCACCACCCTCACCGAATACCGAAACATCGAAAAAGACGCGGCCCTCGAACGACGCTTCCAGCCCGTCCACGTCGAAGAGCCCTCGGTCGCCGACACGATCGGCATCCTGCGCGGCCTGAAGGAGCGGTACGAGGTCCACCACGGTGTGCGCATCACTGACGACGCACTGGTCGCCGCCGCCACCCTGTCGGACCGGTATCTGACGGACCGCTTCCTCCCCGACAAGGCCATCGACCTGCTGGACGAGTCGATGGCACGTCTGCGGATCGCCATCGATTCGCTGCCACCGGAGATCGACGAGGTCAATCGTCGGATCCGCCAGCTGGAGATCGAGCGGGTCAGCCTGGCCAAGGAGGAGTCGGAGGCCTCGAAGGCGCGCCTGGCCGATCTGGACGCCGAACTCGCCGACCTGCGGGAACGGGACACCTCGATGCGGACGCGGTGGGAACGCGAGAAGTCCGAATTGGGCCAGGTCAACGCCGCGAAAGAGGAACTCGAGCGGCTGCGGGAGGAGGCATCCGCGGCCGAACGCGACG
>JBDNIX010000122.1:0-21119 GCA_041688045.1 Nitriliruptoraceae bacterium | reverse complement strand
TGAGCGAACGTGATCAGCACCAGCATCCCGGTTCCGACGGACGCGTCGGGGCCGCCGGCGATCAGGCTCAACGGGTCGACCAGCCCCATCGTGGCGTTCAGCGGTAGGCCGATGCCCAGACCGAGCAACGCGGCGCGTCGCAGCAGCGGGCGATGCTCGGCCAGTCGCAACGGGATCCCGGCGCGGGTGACGGCGAAACCGAGCAGGAACAGCCCGAGGATCCAGGGCAGCACGAACAGCTGTCCCGACTGGACGAGCAGCGACTGCCACGCGTTGGCCACGATGACGTCCAGGTAGGAACCCTCGGTGAACGCGCTGATCGCCTGCTCCTGGCGTGCGGCGAAGAATCCCTCGAACGCTGCGGTGAAGGGATCGCCCGAGGCTCCCTGTGCCTGCACGTCACCGAAGACGGCTGATAGCGCGGTGAACCCCACCGTGATCGCCGTGACGCTCGCGATCAACGCGACGGAGATCCACACGGCCGTCCTCGGCTGCACGTTGATGAACGCCAGCAGGACCATGCCCGTGATCCCGTAGACGAACAGGATGTCGCCGGGGAACAGCAGGATCATGTGCGCGAGGCCGAAGGCGAGCAACCACACGTAGCGCCTGGCCAGCAGGCCATGAGGAGATCGGCCCGCCGCCAGAGCCCGCCCGACGATGAGACCGGCACCCACGCCGAACAGCAGCGAGAAGCTGGACACGAACTTGCCGGTGGCCAGCCACGACACCGCCCCGTTGACGATCCGGTCGATCCCTTCCGACGGGTCCGGGATCTCGCCGGCCAGCAGGGTGTAGAGCTCCGGGCCGCGCATCAGGGCGATGTTGACCAACAGGATGCCGAGCAGCGCAAATCCGCGGAGGACATCGAGGATCGGTTCCCGCTCGTTGCCGGTCGTGGGGCGGATCGGCGACGGGGGTGACAGATCCTCGCCGGGTCCGCCATCGGGCTCGGGTGGTGGATACACGGTGTTTCCCCCGTCGTGGCACGGAGCGAGCATAGGGACGCAGGACGGGCCGTGGCGGCCGTCGGACGAGCGTTGTCGCACGGTCCTGCAGCGGTCGGTCGTTGCGTCCGGAACGGCTGCGCCGTACGGTCATCGGATAATCGCATACTGGCCGTTCATCCCGTTCGGGAGAGCGTCAGACGGACCTCCGGTCCGTCCGGCCGCCGAAGGAGCAACCACCTCCCGGGAATCTCTCAGGCATCGGTACCGATCGGGACAGGCCACTCTGGAGAGCAGTCGTGCGCGGCCCTGTCGCGAACGGCTCACCGTTGGTGCAAGCTGTCCGTTTCCTCTGGACAGCGAACCTCTCAGGTCCCGTACAGAGTGGGGAGGCAACCCCGCCGCTGCGTACGCGCAGCCACGCGCAGGAGCCCCCACCGTGACCCGTTCCGCCCCAACCGCGTCCACCCCACCCTTCGCCGCACGCCACCTCGGCCCCGATGCCGGCGCCATCGAGCGGATGTTGCGAGCTGTCGGCCAGCCATCGATGGAAGCACTGATGGACGCGGCGGTGCCGGAAGCCATCCGGCTGCGTACGCTGCTGAATCTCCCCGAGCCGCTGGACGAGCCGTCCGTGACCCGTGCCTTACGAGAACTCGCCGACCAGAACGTGGTGGCCACGCCGATGATCGGGCTCGGATACGCCGGCACGGTGACACCGCCCGTCATCCGGCGCGGGGTGCTCGAATCCCCGGCCTGGTACACGGCCTACACGCCCTACCAGCCCGAGATCAGCCAGGGACGACTCGAAGCTCTGCTGAACTTCCAGACGCTCGTCAGCGATCTGACCGGTCTGCCGATCGCCAATGCATCCCTGTTGGACGAAGCCACCGCCGTTGCCGAGGCGGTCACGCTGATGCACCGCAGTACCCGTGGTCGTAGCGACCGGGTGGTGGTCGATCCCGACATCCTTCCGCAGACCCTGGCGGTGCTGCGGACACGCTGCGCGCCGCTGGGCCTGCACGTCGTCGTCCCCGATTCGCTCGATGACGGGCTGCCGGACGGCGAGTTGTTCGGCCTGGTGCTGCAGTTGCCCGGCGCCTCCGGCGCTGTCCGGGACCGGGCACCCCTGATCAGGGAGGCGCACGACCGGGGCGCGCAGGTGACCGTCGCGGCGGACCTGCTGAGCCTGGCGCTGCTGACTCCGCCCGGTGAGCAGGGTGCGGACGTCGCGGTCGGATCGACACAGCGCTTCGGGGTCCCGCTCTGGTACGGCGGGCCCCACGCGGCCTACATCGCGGTGCGTGACGGCCTCGAGCGGTCCGTGCCGGGACGGCTCGTCGGGGTCTCGGTCGATGTCGACGGCCGTCCCGCGTACCGGTTGGCCCTGCAGACCCGTGAGCAGCACATCCGCCGCGAGCGCGCCACGTCCAACATCTGCACGGCCCAGGTGCTGCTGGCCGTCGTCGCCGGCATGTACGCCGTGTGGCATGGACCCGAGGGGTTGCGGGCCATCGCCCGCCGCGTGCACGCCCAGGCGAACGGGTTGGCCGACGCACTGCGTGCCAGCGACATCGAGGTGGTGCACGACGCCTTCTTCGACACGGTTCTGGCCCGCGTTCCGGGACGTGCCGACGACGTGACCGCTGCCGCTGCCGCGTCCGGGATCGATCTCGGACGCGTCGACGGCGACCACGTGCGGATCGCCTGCGACGAAACCACCGACCCGGACCACCTCGAAGCTGTGGTGCAGGCCTTCGCCGCTGCTGCGGGCGGGGGAGCGTCTCGCACCACGGCGGACGTCGAGGTGGTCGTCGACGGACCTCCGCCCGCGCTTCCGACGTCGATGGTCCGCAGCAGCGAGTTCCTCACCCATCCGGTGTTTCACAGCCATCGGTCCGAAACGGCGATGCTGCGCTATCTGCGTCGGCTCGCCGACTCGGATTATGCACTCGACCGGGGAATGATCCCCCTGGGGTCGTGCACGATGAAGCTGAATGCGACGACCGAGATGGAGCCCATCGGTTGGGACCAGTTCGCCGGCATCCACCCGTTCGCCCCTGTCGATCGGGTGGCCGGCTATCTGGCCCTGATCGACCAGTTGGAGACCTGGCTGGCCGAAGTCACGGGGTATGCCGCCGTCAGCGTGCAACCCAACGCCGGGTCGCAGGGCGAGTTCGCCGGACTGCTGGCGATCGCGGCCTACCACCGGTCCCGTGGCGACACCCAGCGCAACGTCTGCCTGATCCCGTCGAGCGCGCACGGGACCAACGCGGCCAGTGCCGCCATGGCCGGAATGCGCGTCGTGGTGGTCGCCGCCGACGACAACGGGGCGATCGACCTCGACGACCTCCACGGCAAGTTGGCCGACTATGAGGACGCCATCGCGGCGATCATGGTGACCTACCCCTCGACCCATGGGGTCTACGAGGCCCGCATCACCGAGGTCTGTCGCCTGGTGCACGACGCCGGCGGGCAGGTCTACGTCGACGGCGCGAACCTGAATGCCCTGTTGGGACTGGCAGCGCCGGGCCACTTCGGCGGAGACGTCTCGCACCTCAACCTGCACAAGACGTTCTGCATCCCGCACGGCGGTGGTGGCCCCGGAGTCGGGCCCATCGGCGTGGCCGAACACCTGGTGCCGTTCCTCCCGACCCACCCCATGCATCCTGACCCCGATCGCCGCGACGGGCCGGTCGGTGCGGTGTCGGCCGCGCCGTTCGGGTCCAGCGGCATCCTGCCGATCCCGTGGGCCTACATCCGCCTGATGGGAGCCGCCGGACTGACCAGGGCCACCGAGGTGGCCGTGCTCGCGGCGAATTACGTCGCCGCCCGCCTGGATGACTACTTCCCGGTGCTGTACCGCAGCCGGACCAGCGGGTTGGTCGCGCACGAATGCATCGTGGATGTTCGGCCGCTGCAGCACCGCACCGGCATCGACGCCGAGGATGTCGCGAAACGGCTCATCGACTATGGCTTCCACGCTCCCACGCTGTCGTTCCCGGTGCCCGGAACCCTGATGATCGAACCCACCGAGAGCGAGGATCTGACCGAACTCGACCGGTTCTGCGGCGCAATGATCGCCATCCGCAGCGAAATCGACCAGGTCGCCGACGGCGTCTGGCCGGCTGACGACAACCCTCTCGTGAACGCGCCCCACACCGCACGGATGCTGGCTCGGGACTGGCCCTACCCCTACGACCGCGAAGTCGCCGCCTACCCGATGGGAGACGACGCGGGAAAGTACTGGCCGCCGGTGCGCCGCATCGACGGCGCACACGGGGACCGCAACCTGATGTGTTCCTGTCCACCGATCGACGCGTTCACCGATGACGCCGACGGAGGGGCTGCCACCGCCGGGGTCGCGCAGACGGCCGGGATCGCGCAGACCGCCGGGGTGTCGTCATGACCCGCCGGACGCCCCTGCAGGACGTGCATGAACGCCTGGGCGCCACGATGACCGACTTCGCCGGCTGGTCGATGCCGCTGCGCTACGACAGCGACCTCGCGGAGCATCTCGCCGTCCGCCAGCGGGCCGGTTTGTTCGACCTCAGCCACATGGGCGAGATCGAGGTGACCGGCCCTGAGGCCGCTGACGCACTCGACCACGCGTTCGTCGGGGACTTCACGAAGGTGGCGCTCGGGCGTGCGAAGTACACGATGCTGTGCGCCTCCGACGGCGGTGTGCTCGATGACGTGGTGGTCTACCACCGGGACGTCGACCGCTACCTCGTGGTCGCGAACGCGGGCAACGCGGACACCGTCCTCTCCGAACTGCGGAACCGGTGTGCCCCCTTCGACGCCGAGGTCAGCGACCACAGCGACCGCACCGCCCTGATCGCGCTGCAGGGACCGGCGTCGGCGGAGATCCTGACCGGTCTGGGCGTCGACGGACTCGAGGACCTGCGCTACTACGCCGGCCGGGAAGCGTTCGTCGCGAGCGCCCCCGTGTGGTTGGCCCGGACGGGTTACACCGGCGAGGACGGCTTCGAGTTGTATGTCGACGCAGACCGTGCGGTAGCACTGTGGGAGGCCCTGCACGACGCCGGCCGGATCGCCGAGGCCGTCCCGGCGGGTCTGGCCTGCCGGGACACGCTGCGGTTGGAAGCGGGCATGCCGTTGTATGGCCACGAACTGTCGGCGGATCGGACACCCTTCGACGCCGGACTCGGCCGCATCGTCGCGCTGTCGTCGTCCCGGAGTTTCGTCGGCCGCGAGGCCCTGGCCGCCGTCGCCGAAGCAGGGCCGACGCAGCGACTGGTGGGATTGGCCGCCGAGGGGCGCAGGGCGCCGCGTGCGGGATACGCCGTCCAAAACGCCGACGGCCACCAGATCGGCGAAGTCACGAGCGGTGTGTTGTCGCCGACGTTGGGCATGCCGATCGCCATGGCGTACGTCGATAGCGGCCACGATGACGTTGGTACGTCGGTCCGCGTGGATGTGCGCGGCACGCCGTTGGAGGCAACGGTCGTCGAGCGGCCGTTCTACCGTCGGCCCCGCTGAGGTCCCGGGGCGACGCCCGTACCGGACGGAGGCTGCGTCCGTTGAAGTGGATCGACCTTGCCACGGTCACTTGGCTTCAGCGGACACCCCCGCCGCCGCAGCGGCATGACTGGCTGGTGTCCATAAAGGGATATGGCGAAGGTGCCTTCACGCCGCTCGGCTGAGGTCGCCTGCTACAGCTCGATGGCCAGGTCCTCCACGAACTCGCCACCGATGGCGGTGAACGCGACGGGGTCGACCAGCAACTTGATCGATCGGCTGCCCCCACCGACGATGACCCGTTCGAGCGCCGCGATCCGCGCGTCGACCCAGATCGGGAGGCCATCGGGGAGCCCGAACGGCGTGACCCCACCGATCTCCATGCCGGTCGCTTTCGTGGTCAGTTCCGCCGGAGCGAACGAGCACTTGCGCACGCCGAGCCGTTTGCGGACCCGCTTGTTGACGTCCAGCTTGGTGGTCGCCAGCGCCAGACACGCCGCAAGGACGGGGGGATCGTCCTTGGAGGCGACGAGGATGCAGTTCGCGGAGGTCTCGGGCGGATAGCCGTAGTGGTCGCAGAACGCCGCTGTGTCGGCAAGTGCCGGGTCCACGTCAATGATATCAACGGCGGCGCCGGTGGCGGCGACGGCGTCCAGCACGGTGCGCTCGATCGGTGACCGGCCGGCGTGCTCGTGGTCGCGCATGTCAGTACCCCAGCTCCACGTCGACGGGGCCGAGCAGCTCCTGACCCGCGGCGAAGCGCTGCACGTTCTCGCGCACCCGTGCGGCCAGCAACTTGGCTCCCATCTCCGGGGTGTTGCCCACGTGCGGGGTGATCAGCGCGTTGGGCAGGCTCCACAGGGGATGGCCGTCCGGTAGCGGCTCAGGCTCGGTGACGTCCAGGGCGGCGCCCCCGATGGCTCCCGACGACAGGGCGTCCACCAACGCATCCGTATCGATGTGGCGCCCGCGGGCGACGTTCACGAGCCAGGCGTGTTCCTGCATGGTCTTGAGGGCGTCCGCATCCACGATCCGTTCGGTTTCGGGGGTCAGAGCGAGCGCGACCACGACGAGGTCGGCGCGACGGAGCGCCTCGGTGAGCCGCGAGGCGGGCAGGACTCTGGCCACGCCGTCGATGGGTTCCGGACGGTTGCGCACGACCGTCAGATCCGCCCCGAACGGCCGCAGCAGGCGCACAAGGGACCGTGTAATCGCGCCGCCGCCCAGCACGGTGACGTGGGCACCCAACAGGTTGTGGCCGTAGGGTTCCGACCACGTCGTCTCCCGGGCATAGCGAAGACCGCCCCGCATACCGGCCAGGGCCAGCATGAGGGCATGCTCCGCGACGGGTTCAGCGTAGATCCCCTTGCCGCAGGTCCAGATCCGATCGTGGTCGAGGTAGGGCACGAACGGTTCGATGCCCGCGAACGGCAGTTGCACCCACCGGATGGACGGGTTGTCGTCCAGCACCTTCCGCAGCGTGGCGGCCTGGGTCGGATCGGTCCAGATGACGGCCTCGGCCGATGCGACCGCGGTCGGTTCGCCGCCGCCCTGGCGTACCGCGGCTTCGAGGTCGGGCCGCTGGCCCGCAGGCAGGATCGTGCACCGCGGACCGGTCATGGCTACCTCCGCACTCGGGTGGGGGCGACGAAGGTAGTCGACTAGCGTCGGTCACCCAGTGTCGAGCTCGTCGGTGCCCACAGGCATCACGGCACAGACATCACGGCACTGACATCACGGCACAGACATTGCGGCACAGACATTGCGGCACAGAGGAGCACGACAGGCGTGCGACACGGTCCGATCGGGGTGTTCGACAGCGGCCTTGGCGGTCTGACGGTCCTGCAGTCTCTCACGGACCTGCTGCCCGGCGAGAATCTGATCTATGTCGGGGACACGGCCCGCTACCCCTATGGCGACCGTTCCACCGACGAACTGCAGCGCTGTTCCACGGTCATTGCGGATCACCTCGAAGCAGCCGGTGTCAAACTGATCGTGATCGCCTGCAACAGCGCAACGGCAGCGGCCCTGAATCTCGTGCGCGAGCGGGTGTCGGTGCCGGTCATCGGGGTCGTGGAGCCCGGTCTGCGGGCGGCGGCCAGCACGACACGGACGGGTCGAGCCGTGGTCATCGGCACGCGTATCACCGTGGCCAGCGGTATCTACGAGCGTACGGTGAAACGCCTGGACCTGGACCTGGACGTGACGACGTTGGCCTGCCCCGGTTTCGTCGAGATGGTCGAGGACGGTCGCACCAGAGGGCCGGCCGTGCTGCAGGCGGTGCGGGAACGCCTGGCCCCGATGCTCACCTCGCGGGTGGACACCCTGGTCCTCGGGTGCACGCATTTTCCGTTGTTGGCCCGCCCGATCTCGGAAGTGGTCGGGCGCGGGATCACGCTGGTGTCCAGCGCCGACGAAACCGCGTTCGAGGTCCGGGATCTGCTCGAGCGCACAGGATGGCTTCGCGACCGGGCGTCGGGGGGGACCATCCGTGCGCTGACGAGCGGAGATCCCGACCGGTTCCGAGCGCTGGGTGGGAGGTTCCTGGGCGTGCCTCTGCAGGACGTCCGGGCTCACGCGTTTCCGGAGCTCGATGACCTGTCGGACGCCCGGTAGGTCGTCCGTAGCAGGCGTTGGTGAAGTTCGGGACTCTCCGTGATGCCAACGACGGTCCGCGCCATAGCGAGCGAGCCCTCGCGGACCGCACGATCTGCGGAGGCCGTGATACAGGCGGCCGTGAATTCGGGTTGATGGTTGACGGCCCCGTCGCTGTCGATTCGCAACATCGGGTGGATGGCGGGCATGGCCAGCGAGACGTTGCCCATGTCGGTGGATCCCGCGAGCTCTTCGGGCAGGCCGTCGGTCGGCAGCTCGCGGCCGACGTCGGTCGCCTCCCGCTCGTAGACCGCCACCAGATCGTCGTCGTGGCGGAACTCGGAATAGGCGGGTCCGGTCGGATCGAACTGGACCCGCGATCCGGTGGCGATGGCTCCGGCTTCGAAGCAGTGCTCCACCTTCGGACGCAACTCCTCGAGTTCGGCGAGGTTCTTCGCACGGATGTACCACTGCCCGCCGGTGCGTTCGGGGACGATGTTGGGCGCGTCCCCGCCATCCGTGACGATGCCGTGGATCCGGTCCGTCGGTCGGATGTGCTGCCGTAGCAGGCCAACAGCGACCTGTGCGACCGTCAGCGCATCGGCGGCGTTGATCCCCAGCTGCGGATAGGCGGACGCATGCGCCGACTTGCCGGTGTAGCGCACGTCCAGGTGGCTCACGGCCAGACAGGGGAAGGTGCTCGATTCCATCGGCGCCGGATGGACCATCATGGCGGCGTGCAGACCGTCGAACGCCCCACCGTCGAGCATCAACACCTTGCCACCCCCGCCCTCCTCGGACGGCGTCCCGAGCACCGTGACCGTCACGCCGAGGTCATCGGCGAGCCGACCGAGCGCCAGACCGGCTCCGACCGCAGCGGCCGCGATGATGTTGTGCCCACACGCGTGACCGATCCCGGGCAGCGCGTCGTACTCGGCGCAGATTCCGATGTGCAAGGGACCGGAACCGGCCGTCGCGACGAATGCCGTCTCCAGATCGCACACACCGTGCGTGACGTCGAATCCCCCGTCCGCGAGCGCACCAGCAACGCGTGTCGACGACGCATGTTCCTCGAAGCCAACCTCCGCGTCGGCGTGGACGGCATGCGACAGGGCGAGCAGGGTGTCGCGGTGTCCGTCGATGTCTGCTGCGAGCTGTTGGCGCACGTCCACCGGGGCTCCGATCGCTGGCCGACGTCGAACGCGCCGGTACGGTCCGCCACGCTATCCATCCCGTCACGGAGGCGAGCGGCATGCCGGAGCGCAGCAGCCCGGTGATCCGAGCCATTGCGTTCGATGTCATGGACACGCTGTTGCACGATCCGTTCCGCGAGGCCCTGGAGGCGGCAACGGGGCTGCCTCCGGCGCAGCTGTTCTCCAACCGCGACCCGTCCGCGTATCCCGCCTTCGAGCGTGGCGACCTCGACGAAGCCGACTACTGGGCCGTGTACAGGCGCGCCGGGGTCGACGTCGACCCGGTCGCTTTCCACCGCGTGCGGCGCGCCGGAACGACCTGGTTGCCCGGCATGCAGGCGCTGATCGCCGACCTCGACGGTGTGGTCGCCCGGGCCACGGCGTCCAACTACCCGTGTTGGATCGACGAACTGGCCGTGACACATCTGGATGACGGCTTCGAACACATCGTCGCGTCGTGTCACCTCGGCGTCCGCAAGCCGGATCGGGCCTTCTTCGTCCGGCTGCTCGAGCGGATCGGCTGCACCGCGGACGAGGTGTTGTTCCTCGACGACCGTGCCAACAACGTCGAGGCAGCACGTGCCTGCGGTGTGCGGGCTCACCACTTCACCGATGCGGTGTCGGCTCGGGCGTGGATCGCGGGACAGGGTGTGCCGATTCCCGTCAGCGCGTAGGTCCGTGCGAGCGGTGCTCAAGCCCCGGCGGGACGTCGCTCCATCCCACTTCGCCGGTGGCTACCCACCACAGCAACACGGTGTCCGCCCAGCGATCCGGTAGGCGGTCCGCCCAGGCTCGGGCGGCACGGCCGTCGTCCCGGTGTCCCTCACACCATGCGTCGTCGCCCGCTTCCGCGGCACACCGACGACAAAGTGCGTCCGGTGCGTTGGGCCCGCACGTCGGCAGCAACCGAGGGAGAATGCCGCACCGGTCGCAGGTCCCGGCGTCGACCGCCCGCGGGCCGACGTCGGCCTCATCCAGCCAGGGCGCCGCGCCACGAAGCGTGCGTCGCAGCGCCCGACGGTCCATCTCGGCGTCCGCGATCGCTGCATCCTCCTATCGGTTCGGCAATTCCCTGACTACTCTCCGGTGGAGGGGCGCCCGCACCAAGTCGGGACAAGCTATCGAGAAGTCGTGGAGGATTCTGTGAGCGACGCACCGAACAACCCACCTTCAGGGGGTCAGGGATCACCGCCACCCGAGGGCCAGGAACCGTCACCGGGGGGGCAACCACCACCCGGCGGCCAGGCACCACCGCCCGGGGGCCAGGCACCACCGCCCGGGGGCCAGGCACCACCACCCGGCGGTCAGGCACCACCGGCCGGGGGCCAGGCACCGCCACCCGGGGGCCAGGCACCACCACCCGGCGGTCAGGCACCGCCACCCGGAGGTCAGGCACCGCCACCCGGAGGTGCGGCGCCCGCCGCTCAGCCTGCCACGGGCCAGTCCAGCCAGGCCGGTCAGCCCGCTGACCTCGGCACGCGGCTGCTCGCCAAGGTGATCGATGGAATTCCGGTGGCGATCGTCTACTTCGTTCTCACGATCATCACCGCGTTCACGTTGCCGAACCTGCTGGAAAACGTCGTTGACGCGATCATCCTCACGGCGCTGTACATCGGTTACCTCGCCTTCATGGAGTCCAACAGCGGCAAGACGCTGGGCAAGATGATCATGAAGATCGAGGTTCGCGGTCCGAACGGTGGACCACCCACCATGGAGCAGGCCGTCAAGCGCAATGCCTACTTCGGCGCGGCGCTGCTCGGGGCGATCCCCTTCGTGGGATGGATCCTGCAGTTCATCGCCATGGTCGGGGTCATCATCTACATCATCGTGTCGATCAACAACAACGATCAGACCCGTCAGGGCTGGCACGACGAATTCGCCGGTGGCACCTGGGTGCTCAAGACCGCCTGAGACCGGTACCGATACCACCGATGCGGGCCCCGACCGACATGGTCGAGGCCCGCATCGTGGGATAGAGTTTCGAGGACGGCCGGGACGAAACGCCGGCAGAACGATCGCGACAAGGGGCACAGGTATGAGTGACGGCGGTACGGCGGGCGAAACCCCCGGCAGCAGCGACGCCGGTTGGCACCCGGACCCCTGGGGTCAGCACTCGATGCGCTGGTGGGACGGCACGCAGTGGACCGACCAGATCCACGACGAAGGCGTGGCGATGAGCGCCCAGAACGCCGTCAACAATGTCATGGCGTCGGATACGGGCATGGCCCAGGCGGCGCACCTGCTGGCGATCGTCAGTTCCTTTCTCGGCCCCCTGATCATCTGGGTGACCAAGGGCAAGGAAGACGCGTTCGTGGAGCAGCACGCCAAGGAAGCGCTGAACTTCCAGATCTCGATGGCGATCTACTTCACGGTGAGCTTCATCCTCATGTTCGTGCTCATCGGGTTCGTCCTGGTACCGGTGCTGGTCATCGCCAACATCGTCTTCATCGTTCTGGAGACGCTCAAGGCCGGTCGCCGTGAAGCGTCCCACTACCCGGTGACCATCCGCATCATCAAGTGATCGACGGCCTCCTGGGGAGGCCGGTACGCCAGCCGGCGGGGAGGCCCCTGGGCCGGGGACTAGGCTGCGCCGCCGGCAGCTATCCCCTAGGAGTGACACATGGCGCAGCACCGGATCGCCCTGCTCGGCGGCGACGGGATCGGCCCTGAGGTCGTGGGCGAGGGCTGCAAGGTTCTCGACCGACTGGAAGAACTCGAAGGGTTCAGCACCGAGCGTGTCGAGTATGACCTGGGCGGTCGCCGCTACCTGGCAACGGGCGAGATCCTGTCGGACGCCACGTTGGAGGAACTCCGGGCCTTCGACGCCATCTACCTCGGAGCCGTTGGAACGCCGGACATCCCGCCCGGCCTGATCGAGCGTGGGCTGCTGCTCAAGGTGCGTTTCGCCTTCGATCAGTACGTCAATCACCGGCCCGTCAAGCTGTATCCGGGCGTCTCGTCCCCGATCGCCGGGTTGACGCCCGACCGGTGCAACTTCGTGGTCGTCCGCGAGAACACCGAGTCGGTCTACGCCGGGGCCGGTGGGACGCTGTACGAAGGCACCGCTGCCGAGGTCGCCACCCAGGAAAGCGTCAATACCCGCTATGGCGTGGAACGGGTCATCCGCTACGCCTTCGAGGTGGCCCGTGGGCGGCGGGGCAAGCTCACCATGGTGCACAAGACCAACGTGCTGACCTTCGCGGGGCCGCTGTGGATGCGGACGTTCGAAGAGGTCGGTGACGCGGACTTCCCGGACGTGGAACGCGACTACATCCATGTCGACGCGGCCTGCCTGTACTTCGTCACGCAGCCGGAACGGTTCGACGTGGTGGTCACCGAGAACCTCTTCGGTGACATCATCACGGATCTCGGTGCCGCAGTTCAGGGAGGGATGGGGCTAGCCGCTTCCGCCAACCTCGATCCGACACGGCGCGCGCCATCGATGTTCGAACCCGTACACGGCTCGGCGCCCGACATCACCGGGACGGGCAAGGCTGACCCGGTCGCTGCCGTCATCAGCCTGGGTCAGATGCTGGAGTTCCTGGGCGAGTCGGGCGCCGCCGCGCGGATCGATCGAGCGATCGCCGCCCTGCTGACCGAACGTGGCGACAAGATCCCCGACGGTGCAACCATCACCACATCGACCGTCGGCGACCGGCTGGTCGAGCTGGTGGGCGACTAAACCACGCGAGGAGACGGCCATGCCCTTCCCGAAGGCCGACAAGATCTGGATGGACGGGAGCTTCGTCCCGTGGGACGACGCAACCGTCCATGTCCTCACGCCGACCCTGCATTATGGCTACGGGGTCTTCGAAGGCATCCGGGCGTACCCGACGGACCGAGGCCCGGCGGTCTTCCAACTGCGCCCCCACATGGAGCGTCTGTTGCGATCGGCCCGGCTGTACCCGCCGCTGGACACGATTCCCTGGTCCGTCGACGACCTGGTGGACACGGCCCGTGAACTGATCCGCGTCAATGGCCACGAGGCGGGCTGTTACCTGCGCCCCACCATCATCCTCGGATACGGCGAGATCGGGCTCAACCCCCTCCCGTCCGATCCGCAGACGATCATGGCGTCCTGGGAGTGGGGGAGCTACCTCGGGGAGGATGCGCTGGTCAACGGGGTCCGGGTGATGATCTCGTCCTACCGGCGCATCGGCAAGAACACCATCCCACCGGCCGGGAAGGCCAACGGGCAGTACCTCAACTCGTCGCTGGCCAAGGTCGAGGCGCTGCGGGCCGGGTATGACGAGGCCGTCATGCTGTCGGAGGACGGCTACGTCGCCGAGGGCACGGGGGAGAACCTGTTCGTCGTCCACGACGGTGTCATCTGGACTCCACCGCTGTCTGATGGGCCGCTCGGGGGGATCACCCGATCGAGCGTGATGACGATCGCCCGCGACCTCGGATTCGAGGTGGTCGAGCGCAGTCTCGTGCGGACCGACCTGTTCCTCGCCGACGAGATCTTCCTGACCGGCACTGCGGCCGAGCTGACCCCGGTCCGCGAGGTCGCCGGTTACGAGATCGGCCCGCGCGGGCCCGTCACCGAAGCCGTTCAGTCCATGTTCATCGACACCGTCCGCGGCCGGGTCGACAGGTATGCCGATTGGCTGACGTGGGTCACGGACTGATCCCGGCACGAACCACCACAGGGATGTCCATGGTGACGACTCCATCTGTCGACCTCGATCCGGTGACCGAAGCGACCTTCGAGGCCTTCCGCCGTTCCTTCAGCGCGACGTTCGGCTTCGGCGTGTCCTCGGCGGAGATCGAGCGGTCGCGCGAGTGGTCGGAGTACGACCGACTGGTCATGGCGCGGACCGCAGACGGCCAGATCGTCGGGACCTCCGGCGCCTACAGCTTCGATCTGTCGCTGCCGGGCGCACGCTCGGCCGGTTGCGCCGGGATCACCGTGGTCAGTGTTCGATCCGACCATCGGCGCCGCGGGGTGTTGACCCGCATGATGGACCGTCTGCTGGACGACGCTGCGGCGCGTGGCGAACCATTCGCGGCGCTGTGGGCCTCGGAGAGCCCCATCTACGGCCGGTACGGGTTCGGTCCGGCCGTGCCGACCGTGGATCTGTCGCTCGATCGACGCCATGCCGACCTACGCCGAAGCGGTCCGGTCCAAGACGTCCGTTTCGTGGATCTCCAGGAGGCTCGTGGCGCCTTCCCCGCCATCTTCGACCGCTTTCACGTCACGCGTGGTGGCCTGATGTCACGGTCACCGGCCTGGTGGAGTCGCTTGCTGACCCACACGCCCGCTCCCGCCGATGGCACCGGGCCGCTTCGCCTCGCATTGCTCCCCGATCGCGGGTTCGTCGTCTACCACCTTGCGTCGGAGTGGACCCATGGCGCCCCGACGGGCGCCATTCACGTGCACGACCTGGTGGCACTTGACCCGGATGCCACGGCCGCCATGTGGCGGTTCGCCATCGACACGGACCTGGCGGAGACCACCGTGGCCGTGCGCCGCGCTCCGGACGATCCGTTGCTCGCTCTGCTTCTCGACCCGGCCCGCGCCCGGGTGACAGCGGGCTGGCCGCTCTACCTGCGGCTGGTCGACGTCCCCGCCGCACTTTCGGCACGGGGCTATCTCAACGAGGGCACCATCTGTATCGAGGTGGCGGATGGCTCGCGGCCGCAGAACGCCGGTCGGTGGCGGGTGACCGCCATCGAGGGAACGGCCCGATGTGAGCGCACCGACGACGACCCTGACCTGTCCATGGACGTGCAGGTCCTGGCCGCCCTCACGCTCGGAGGCGTGCGTGCGAGCACGATGCACGACGCGGGCCAGCTCGCGGGGTCCTTCGCGGCCGCCTGCCGACTGGACCACCTTCTTGCCGTCGAACGCACACCTGTCAGCGACGTGATGTTCTGATCGGGGTTCCCATGAATCGGGCGAGGATCCCCGGCGAGCCGGCGGACCTGCATCCGCTGGAGCTTCGTATCGTCACGGACGGCGAGTTCCCGGCGTTCGCACAGGCCGTCGAGCAGGCCTTCGGCGAGGAGCTGACCGATGAGCAACAACGCCTCGAGCTGACGACGTTCGAACCCGAACGCTTCTTCGGCGTGTTCACGCCCGATGGGGAGGTCGTCGGAACCTGCGGCGCGTTCAGCTTCGATCTGGCGCTGCCCGGTGGCGAGGTCGCCGGATGCGCCGGGGTGACCGCGGTCGGCGTTCGGCAGGACCACCGGCGCCGGGGTCTGCTGACGGCCATGATGGCACGATTGCTGGCCCAGGCCGACGACCTGGGAGAGCCGTTCGCCGCCCTCTTCGCCTCCGAGGGAGCCATCTACGGTCGGTACGGCTTCGGGCCGGCGATCCCCACCCTTCGATTGGAGGTGCCACGGGCGCGCCTCGACCTGCGCACCCCGGTCGACACGCGCGACGTCCGTCTGCTGCCGGTCGACGCCGCGCTGCGCGAACTACCCGAGCTGTACCGCCGCGCCCGGTCACAACGGCCGGGGCTCCTGTCGCGCACCGACGCGTGGTGGTATCGCCTGGTTGCCCATGATCCTTTGGGCGACCGCGACGGCGCGGGACCGCGGATGTGCGCCATGACCCCAAACGGTGGCTATGCGCTGTATCGCCTCCGGTCGCGGTGGGAGCACGATGCCCCGTGCGGGACCGTGGTGGTCGAGGAACTGGTGTCCCTGTACCCGATGGCGACCGCACAGTTGTGGAGCTTCCTCGCCGCGACGGACCTGGCTACGACCGTGACCGCCGCGGGCAGGCCATCCGACGATCCCCTTCGATCGCTGGTTCGCGATCCCGTCCAGGTCCGGACCAGGGAAGGGCCTGCGATGTACCTGCGCCTCCTCGACGTTCCGGCAGCGCTCGCGGCCCGGCGCTACCTGGTGGACGACACGGTGGTCCTCGGGGTGACTGATCCGTTGTATCCGACACGATCCGGATCCTTCCGATTGCAGGTCAATGACGGTGTGGGGCGTGCGGAACGCACCGATGCCCATCCGGACCTGCACCTCGGTGTCGAGGAACTGGGGATGTTGTACCTCGGCGGGGTCCGGTCGACCGTGCTCGCGCAGGCCGGGCGCATCGACGCGCCGGTCGCGGGTGCGATCCAGCGCCTGGAGCGGCTCTTCGCCGGCGAGTTGGCGCCGGTCCAGTGCAGCGAATTCTGACCAATCGGTGCAATCCGGGTCCGGACGGCCCATCGGATGGGGCGGGGGTCGGCTCTGGGGCGGGGGTCGGCTCGGGTAACGGGCCGTATCGCGGCTACGGTCGGGGCACGGTCGTCGCGGGTGCGGCGGCATCACGTCGAGGAGTCGTGTCATGTCGAGTGTGTACAAGAAGGTCGAGCTGGTCGGATCGAGCCGCGAGGGAGTCGACGATGCCATCGCCCGGGCGATCGAGAAGGCCGCAGAATCGATCCGCAACCTCGACTGGTTCGAGGTCAAGGAGATCCGCGGCTGGATTGAGAACGCCGAGGTCCGGCACACGCAGGTCACGCTGCAGGTCGGCTTCCGCCTGGAGGACTGAACCGCGGCGGGTCACGCTCGACAGCGGGATGAGCGGCGCGGTACCGTCGTTATGGACATCGCCATCAGAGCGCTCGACGCCAGGGCGCGTCAGGGCGCATCAGGGCGCATCAGGGAGCGAGATGCACGCCACCTCGACGCGGATCGCCGGTCACCCCGGCGGCGTCAGTGTGCGCATCGCCATCATTATTCGACCGCTTCCGTAGTCGGCGCGTGCCGGGCTGCGGGAGCGGGCCGGACGACCCCGGCGTCGCACCTGCACGTTGGCACCCCGCTTCGGTAGCCGCGTCCGCTGGGACGTAAGAGAGGCTCGAGGTGACCACCACGAACGCCGGCCATGCCACGCTGCCCGATGCACGGCCAGGCCTGGACCTGTACGACACGACGCTCCGTGACGGGACACAGCGCGAAGGCGTGACCCTGTCGGTCGATGACAAGCTGCGCGTCGCTCGACGGATGGACGAACTGGGCGTCGCCTACATCGAAGGCGGCTGGCCCGGGGCGAACCCCAAGGACACCCAGTTCTTCGCGCGCGCTGCCGACGGGGAACTGCACCTCGATTCGGCCACGCTGGTCGCCTTCGGCATGACCCGCAGCGCCAAGCACGCGGCCGAGGATGATCCGCTCCTGCAGGCGCTGATCGACGCGCGCACCGACGTCATCTGCCTGGTCGGCAAGTCGTGGGGCTACCACGTCGACGCGGCACTGGGGGTCCCCCGCGACGTCAACCTCGCCATGGTGCGCGACTCGATCACGCATCTCCGCAGCCACGGCAAACGGGTGTTCTTCGATGCCGAGCACTTCTTCGATGGCTTTGCCCGCGACCACGCCTACGCCGTGGACGTGGTGCGTACCGCGGCAGATGCCGGCGCGGAGTGCGTGGTGCTGTGCGACACCAACGGGGGAGCGATGCCGTGGGACGTCGCCGACATCGTCCGGGGCTTCGTGGAGGACCTGCCCGCGCAGATCGGGCTACATTTCCATGATGACGGCGGGTGCGCGGTGGCGAACTCGCTGTTGGGTATCGAGGTCGGCGCCACGCAGGTGCAGGGAACGGCCAACGGTCTCGGCGAGCGGTGCGGCAACGCCAACCTGTTCACGATCCTGGCGGACCTGCAGCTCAAGAAGGGCCACAAGCTGGTGCCGTCCGAGCGTATGGAGCGGCTCACCGAGGCCAGTCACACGATCGCCGAGTTGTGCAACCAGTCCACCCCGTCGATCGCCCCCTACGTCGGTCACACGGCGTTCAGCCACAAGGCCGGCCTGCACGCCTCCGCCCTGGCCAAGGCGCCGGACATGTACAACCACATCGATCCGGGTGAGGTCGGCAACCGTCAGCGACTGGTCGTCAGCGAGCTGGCCGGACGCAGCAACATCGTGCTCAAGGCCAAGGAATTGGGTCTTGAAGTCGACGCCGATCAGGCCAAGGCCGTGCTTGCGGAAGTCAAGCGACGCGAATCGGCCGGGTGGACCTACGAAGCGGCCGACGCGTCCTTCGAACTGCTGCTGCGCCGGATCGGTGGGCTCCTCGCCGACGCCGATGAACCGTTCCGGTCCCTGCACTACCGGGTCAACGTCTCCGGCGGCGACGGGGATGCGCTGCCCGGCGAGGGCCCGGCCGAAGCCATCCTGGCCGTCGAGGTGGGGGGTGAGCGCAAGCTCGGCGCCGGCGAAGGCAACGGCCCCGTCGACGCGCTGGACCACGCCTTTCGCAACGCGGTCAACGGGACCTGGGCGGCACTCGACCGCATCCACCTGTCGGACTACAAGGTCCGGATCCTGGAGGCGACCGCCGGGACGAACGCCACCACGCGGGTGCTCGTGTCCTCGACCGACGGCGTCGGGACGTGGGACACCGTGGGCGTCCACCCCAACATCGTCGAGGCATCCTGGCTGGCGCTGTCCGACGCGTACACCCACGCGATCCTCCGTGGCGGCTGGCGCTGACCCCCGCGGCGGCTCGCTACCGTTCGACCGACCGGCGACCGGAGGATGATCGTGGCAACGGGGGTGACCCGCTATGTACGGGTCCTGCACGAAGGCTCACCGCGCTACGGCGTTCTGGACGGCACCGAGGTCGCACTGATCGACCCGCATCCGTTCGCCCGTCACAAGCCGACCGGTGAACGTGTCTCGGTGACGGGTCTCAAGCTCTTGGCGCCGGTGATCCCGTCGAAGGTCATCTGCGTCGGACGGAACTACGCCAAACACGCCGCGGAACTCGGCAACGAGGTACCGGCCGAGCCGGTGTACTTCCTGAAGCCCTCGTCGAGCGTGATCGGTCCGGGTGAACCCATCCGCCTGCCCATGGACCGATCCGACGAGATCCATCACGAGGCTGAACTCACCGTGGTCATCGGCGCGCTGCTCCAACGGGTGAGCCCGGACGAGGCCTCGGCCGGCATCTTCGGCTACACCATCGGCAACGACGTCACGGCCCGCGATCTGCAGCGCACCGAGAACCAGTGGTTCCGGGCCAAGGGGTTCGATTCCTTCTGCCCGCTCGGTCCCGCGATCGCGGCCGGACTGGATCCGTCGAACCTGCGCATCCAGTCGTGGGTCGACGACGAGGGTTGTCAGGACGGGACGTCGGCGGACATGATCCGGGACGTCGCAACCCTGGTGAGCGAGATCTCGCAAGTGATGACGCTGCTGCCGAGCGACGTCATTCTCACCGGAACACCGGAGGGCGTGGGCAGGATCGAGCCGGGGCAGACCGTCCGTCTGGAGATCGAAGGCATCGGCGTGCTGCAGAATCCGGTCGTCGACCGGGGCTCACCGGACGTGGCCCAGGGACGGGACAACGGCTCCGGGAACTGATGGCGCGTCAGTTCGGCAGCGGGGCTCACTCAGAGAGGCGCAAGGACCCCCACTCAGCTTCCACGGACCCCGGGACAACCTCATCGGGCGACCGTGCGGCACGTTGGGTTCCGTCGGGCCGTGATGTCGACCCTGATCACGATCGCCTTGTTGCTCCTTGCCGAAACGGGATCGCTCCTTTGACGCTGCTTCATCCGCTCCCCGAATGCGGTCCGCATCAACGACCACTGCGCCATCACCCGTGCGCATCGATTCGGTCGGCAGGTCACCGCCGACCGAGGAACCCTGCCCATCCGAAACGTGCGGGCTGCGGGAACAACTCGTCTCCCATCGACTCATCCACGGTTTCGATCGTGATGTCGTGATCTGGCCCGTTCCGTGTTGCCCCCGGATCTGCTGGTTGGAGAAGCAGACCCCGGTGTCGACATCAATCCGGACCCGGTGCGCGTCGGGGTACACGAAGCCTTGCCCGCCATCCCAGCCGCCGCGGTCCTCCCACTCTCGGTGGTGACACCGAGCCTGGCGCGACCAGTGGGACGCGGGCGACTTCGAGGAGACCCGCTGGTGGGCTGAACAGACCTCGGCGGCCCGACGGGATCGGCGCGCGTCCGCGTGATCGCGGCCGAAGACCTGCTGCGCGGCAGCGTGTGCTCGTTTCGCTATCTGGAGAACGAGGAGCCGGAACCGGTCATCATCGTGTCCGACGGCGGATGGAACCGATCACGTTTCGAGTGGGTTCACGTGGTACGGATCACGTCTCGGCCCAAGCGTGCGCTACCGACCATCGTCGAACTGAGCGATCGCGATGCACCCATCACCGGATGAGCGATGACCGACGAACTCTCCGCACGATGCGGCGAGATCGAAACCAGGGCCGCTTGGTACCTGCCGCGTCGTGGAACGTGGAGCTACCCGGGCGGCTGCTCTTGGCACCACTGCAGGTAGCGTTCCATCGCCTCGTCGGGGGTCAACGAAGCGACCTCCTCGGTCGGCATGCCCGCGACCGCGGTGAGGTGGACAGCCAGCCAGTCCTCCAGGCTGTGGGCCGGGTCCTCATCCTCCGGCTCCTGCCGCTTCGGCCGAGAACGCACCGGGGGGTTGCCGTTGTCGACGGCATCCCAGAACTCGTCGCGGGTGACCTGCAGTTGGCGCCGGATGATCTCGTTGACGAGACCCGGATCACCGATCTCGTCATTGCCGTGCGACGCCCTGGTGCGCAGGGTCTTGCCGTCGGGCAGCACCTTGCGGAACCGGTCGTGGTCACCGCGCTTCGCGCCGCGCGTCTTGTAGACCTGATCCCAGTTTTCGACCTCGCAGAAGCGGCGGATGTCGTTCCACGTCGGGTGCCTCACTGCGCGGCAGCGACCGGTCGCGCAGTGGGGGGTGCGGGCACGTCGCCGGGCACAGGGAAGAGCATGGACCGCACCTCGTCACGGTCGTCAGCCATCTGGATGCGGCGCACCCACCACTGGCGGTCGGCGTGATTCGGTGCACGGTGGAGTTCTTCCTCCCACTCCTCGACGTAGTCCTCGACCTCGTCGAGGAGCTCCTCGAGGGCAGCGGGGATGTCCTCGCCCCG
>JBDNIX010000121.1:0-11205 GCA_041688045.1 Nitriliruptoraceae bacterium | reverse complement strand
GCCGACGGACCGCAGCATGGGGGTGCTGACGATGCTGGCGGCGACGAGCGGACGCGGGACCGTGCTGCCTCGCAGCAGATGGTCGGCCAACAGCACGCCGATCTGGTTGCCGCTGAGCATCCGGAACCCGCCCGAGCCGTCCGGGACGGCTGCGGCCAGGCGGTCGGCGTCAGGGTCGTGCGCGATGACCAGGTCGGCGTCGATCTGTGCAGCCAGCTCGAGCGCCCCGTCCATCGCCCCGGACTCCTCCGGGTTGGGGAATGCGACGGTCGGGAAGTTCCCGTCAGGCTCGGCCTGGCTCGGGACCGTGTGCACGTCGTGGTAGCCGCCGTCAGCGAACGCCCGCTGCATCAGGGTGCCGCCGACGCCGTGCAGAGGGGTGTAGGCGATGGTCAGGTCCGGGCCGCCGACGTGCGTCCGGGCCTGTTTGAGCTCGGCCAGGTACGCGTCGATCACCGCGTCGTCGATGACCTCGATCAGGTCGCTGGTGGCCGGGTCCGCCAGGAGCACGTCGGAGGCCGGGCCGACGGCGTCGATCGCTGCGGCGATGGCGGCGTCGGTGGGTGGGACGATCTGCGAGGCGCCTTCCGCGTAGACCTTGTACCCGTTGTATTCGGGCGGGTTGTGGCTGGCGGTGATGACCACCCCGGCAGCGGCATCGAGGTAGCGCTGCGAAAAGGGGACCAGGGGGGTCGGCTGGTGGGTGTCGTACCACCGGGCGCGAATGCCGGCTCCGGCCAGCACCGCGACGGCGACCTGGGCGAACTCGGCGGAGTTGTGCCGCGCATCGAAGGCCAGGACGAAACCTCGCTCCCTGGCGCGCGGGTCGGTGGCCAGCAGGTGGTCGGCCAGCCCACGGGTGGTGCGTATCACCACGGCGCGGTTCATCCGGTTGGGGCCGGCCCCGACGACGCCGCGGAGCCCGGCGGTGCCGAACTCCAGCTGTGCGCCGACGCGTTCCGCGAGTTCGTCGGTGTCCTGCGCGTCGACGAGCGCCTGCAGTTGGTCACGGGTGACCGGATCCGGGTCGCCGGCGATCCACGAACGTGCGCGGGTGGTGAGGTCTTCGAGAGTGTCCATGGGGCCGGATGCTAATTGACGCATCTACCCGACGCCGTGCCGGTCACCCGTCCAGAGGGCCTCCGACCGCGGCGGCGGCTGGGTGCGCGGCGTGGTCGGCGGCGGCCTGCCTGGCGCTTTCGGCGGCGTGGTCGGCGGCGGCCTGCAGGGTGGCGTGGGCGAGGTGCTCGAGCAGAGCGCGCTGGCGGGTCCGGGAGATCCCGTCGGGTATGGCCTGGCCGCGCAGCGCGGCCGAGTCAACCAGTCCATGGACCGCCAGGGCCACGGTCCGGGCCATCGCACGGTCCAGCTGCGGATGCACCCCGGCGATGGCGGTTGCCCATGCATCGAGGTAGCGACGGTGGTTGCGCATCGCCAGCGCGCGGTAGTCGTCCGGCAGGTGCCGGAGCTCGCGCACCAGCAGCACGAGTGCGGCCGGCTGCCCGATGGCGAGCTCGAGGTGTGCCGCCAACAGCACGTCGACCGCATCGGCCGGGTCACGGTCCGCCGCGTCGTTGATCGCCGGACGCAGCTGCTCCCACAGCCGATCCAGCACGGCCATCAGCAGGGCGTCCTTGGACGCGAAGTGCCGGTACAGCCCTGGGCCGGAGATGCCCGCGGCCGCGCCGACGTCATCGACGCTCGTGCCGTGGAAACCCCGTTCGAGGAACAACGCGGCGGCTTCGTCCACCACCGCGGTGCGGCGCCTGCGACCCCGATCGGTCACAGCCCCAGCACCTCGGCGAGCATGCGCCGCTGGTGCTTGGGATCGCCCAGCATCAACTTGGTGGACTTCGCGCGCTTGAAGTGCAGGTGCGCGTCGTGCTCCCAGGTGAAGCCGATCCCGCCGTGCAGCTGGATGCTGTCGGCGCTGGCGCGTTCGTACACCTCCGAGCACAGCGCTTTGGCCATGGGAGCGGCGACGGCCAGCTCGTCGCGGTCGTCGGCAGCCAGCACCCGAGCGGCGTGGTAGGCGGTCGACTTGGCCGATTCCAGCTCCACGAGCATCTGGGCCAGCCGGTGCTTGACGGCCTGGAACGACCCGATCGCTCGGCCGAACTGCACGCGGTCGCGGGCGTAGGCCGTGGTGGTCTCCAGCACCTGCTGCGTGGCTCCGATCTGTTCGTTGGCCAGCATCACGATCCCCGCGGTGATCGCCCGGTGCAGGGCGGCCATCGCATCCCCGCCGGACAGCTGGGCATCGTCGGCTACCTGCACGCCGCTGTACTGCACCGTGGCCATCGGCCGTGTCAGGTCGAGCACCTTGACGTCCTCGCGCGCGACGCCGTCCGCATCACCGGGCACCAGGAACAACTCCAACCCGTCGTCGGTGACCACTGCGGTGACCAGCACGTCCGCGGTCCGACCGTCGATGACGTATCCGGCGGTCCCGTCGAGGACCCACCCGTCCCCGTCCCGAGCCGCACGCACGCCCGGGTCGGCCGTGATGCGTCCAGCGGCATCGAGGTGCGCCAACGCCAGGCGGGTGGTTCCCGCGGCGACGTCCGGAAGGACCCGCGTGTGTTGTGCGTCGGACCCTGCCGCGACCAGCGCCTCCGTCCCGAGGACCGCCGACGACAACAGGGGGACGGGCAGAAGCCAGCGACCTGCTTCCTCGAAGATGATGGCCAGTTCGACGTACGGGGCACCGCCGCCGCCGAGCGATTCGGGGAGGGTGAGGCCGGTGAGTCCGAGCTCGCCGAGTTGCTGCCAGGCCGTGGCGTCCAGGCCGTCGTCGCCGAGCATGACCTCGCGCACGCGCGCCGAGGTGCCGCGTTCCTTGCACAGGTCTTTGGCCATCGACCGGAGCAGGTCCTGCTCCTCGGTGACGGCGAAGGTGGGGCTGGCGGGGCCGGCTGATGTGGCGGTGCTCGTCATGGTGGGTCTCCCAGCGGTGGGTCCGGCGATGGCGTGGCCGGGTCGGGTTGGCGGTGGCGTGTCGTGATCGGTCGGTGACGCGGTCAGCTGCGTGGGACCTCGCGCCAGGGGACGTTCTTGTCGACCCGTGGTTCGCCGGGGAGGCCCAGGATGCGTTCGCCCAGGATGTTCTTCATGATCTCGCTGGTGCCACCTTCGATCGAGTTGGCGCGCGACCGCAGGAAGGCCACGTGCGCATCCGTCGTGCGGCTGGAGGTGACCTCCGGCCGCGAGAACTCGTACCCGCTGGGATAGGTCATGCCCTCGGCACCCAGCAGGTCCATGCTGAACGACGTGATGGCCTTGTTGAGGTCGGCCCAGTGCAGCTTCAGCGTGGAGCCCTCCGGTCCGGGCGTGCCGGACGTGCGGGCCTCGCCGGCACGGATCGCGGTCAGGCGCAGGGCTTCGGCTTCGATCCAGTAGCTGACGAGCTGGTCGCGGGACACCTCGTCGTCGTGACCGAGTTTCTCCCAAGCATCCAGAGCGTGCGAGATGGCCCCTGAACCCCGAGGTGACACGTTGGCCCCGATGGCGACCCGCTCGTTCATGAGCGTGGTCATCGCGACGGTCCACCCCTGACCGACCTCGCCGAGCCGCAGGTCGTCCGAGATCCGGGCGTCGTCGAAGTAGACCTCGTTGAACTCGGCGTCACCGGTGATCTGGTAGAGCGGGCGGACGTCGACCCCGTCGGCCTTCATGTCGACGACGAAGTAGGTCAACCCCGCGTGCTTGGGGACGTCCGGATCGGTGCGGGCGACCAGCAGACCCCATGTGGCCAGATGGGCAAGGGTGGTCCACACCTTCTGGCCGTTGACGATCCAGGTGTCGCCCTCCTTCACCGCAGTCGTGGCCAGCGCGGCCAGGTCGGACCCGGCGCCGGGCTCGGAGAAGAGCTGGCACCAGATCTCCTCGGTGGTGAACATCGGGCGGAGCAGCCGTTGGATGAGCTCGTCGCTGCCGTGGGACAGCACCGTGCCGGCGCCCATCCCGATGCCGATGACGTTGAGGTAGCGGTTGCGCGTCGACCCGCCGGCATCATTGATGCGGCCGTCGATGTCCGCCTGCCAGCGGGGACTCACACCCAGCCCGCCGGCACCTTCGGGGTGCGCCACCCAGGCCAGACCGTGGTCGAACTGCGCACCCCAGAATTCCTTCTCGGGCGTGTCGGCCGGTGGGTGCGAGGCGAACAGCTTGTCGATCTGCGCCTCGACCTTCGCGCGTTCTTCGGCAATGTCGGCCGCGCTGCCGCCGTTGGCTTGCCTGCCGTTGTCGTTGGCTTTCCTGCCGTTGCCGTCGCTGCGGCCGTTGCCGTCGCTGCCCACGGTGTCCTCCCAGGCGTCACCCGACGCATGTGCCGCCGGGAACTTGTGAACGTTCACTAACAATGTAGCGAGGTGTTCGTCTTCCCGCATGGTCGTGGCCGCCGGCTTCCCGCATGGTCGGCCCGACGCTTCGGCTTCTGACACCGACCCTGCCGCCGGATTGTCTGGCTTACGACGGCGCCGGCGTTCCGGCTGCATGGGCCTCGACGCGGTCCCGCAGCCGACGCAGTTGGACCAACTCCATCGACAGGTGTGCCGCGTCCAGGACCGGCAACAGCGGCGCGACCCAGGGTGCACGTGCCCCCATCCGCGTGCGGATGATCAATCGGGTCCCACCGAGCTCGGTCGGCTCGAGCGCGAACGTCCAGATCCACTGCAGCGGCTGGTCCGGCAGCGCCAGGACCAGCACCTCATGGGGTTCGAACCGGGCCACCACCATGTGGATGTTCTCGCTCAAGGGCACCCGCTCCCCCACGGCCAGATTCTGCAGTTCGTCGACGATCCGGTCGGCGGAGCCACCCGTGAGGAAGTCACCGACGCCGATGGCCCGCTCCAGCGCGTCGACGGCGTACCAACCGCCGCGCTGGTAGCCCATCTGGACCAACCACGGCCAGACCGCCGCCGGGGGCGCGGCGATCGTGACCGCGCGGGTGGTGACGATGGCGGCGTCCGGAAGCAACTCGTCGCCGGGCAGGGTGCGGCCGGGCTCTTCCGGCGTGGTCCCCGCCGTCCGCAAACGGGTGATCGCCGCCGCGACGGCCGTCGCGCCCGCCACGGCCAGGCCGCCACCGATGATCCGGCGGGTCGCGGTCATGAGCATCCCTTTCAACCTCGGCGTTGCAGGTGGCCCGACACGTGCGTTGTCGGCATTGCGGGTGGCCCGACACGTGCGTTGTCGGCGTTGCAGGTGGCCCGACGGTTGCGCGGCGCGTGGCCCGACGTCTGAGCGAGGTGACGCTATCCCCACACTTCCGCCCCCGGTCCCTGGCGCCGCAAACACACGTCCACTGAAGCCAACCGACCAGTACAAGGTCAGTTCACTTCAGCGCCGGGCCGACGGCCCTCCGCACACACGTCCACTGAAGCCAACCGACCGCCCACGGGTCACCCCACTTCAGCGCCGGGCGCGAGGGCTACCTTCGCGCCGAACCGGGTACGCGCCGGATGCAGGGAGTATCGGTGGGAGTCGTCCAACGGGTGACCGATGCGCTGCATCGCGGCATGCGCAACGAACGTTTCCGCCAGTGGCGACTGCAGGACGGGCCGAGCCGCGCCTACCGGGGCGTGATCGGTCACCCGGCGCTCGTGACGGCAGCCGTGGCCTGCGTCGTCGGCGGGGGCCTGGCGCTGACGTTCGGGGTGCCCCCGGTGTCGCCGCTGTTCCTCGTGTTCGTGGCGGTGGCTCCGTTGCCGCTGTGGCTGCGCATGGAACGCGACATCCTCGCCGACTGGGATCGCCAGGACCCGCCGAGCGGCCAGTGAAGTGAGGTGACCTTCCAGACGCCAGTTCGCTTCACTGGACGTGTGTTCGCGGCGCCCGCGACCGCGTCGACCGGTGAGGCCCAGCGACCTTCCACGCGATCGGCCAGGCGTCAGCCGATGCTCGACGCGGGCAGGTGCCCCGTCCATCGTTCATCGCCGTCGGGCCCGCCACCTGCCGGCGACGGGTAGAGTTACGCACCCGTAAGTAGCTCATCAGGAGGCCTGCGCCCGCAGGCTGCGCCGTCCGTGTCCCGTCCGTGCCACCCCGCGCCGCCCGTTCCACCAGTACCCCCACCTACCGCTGCCCGACGACCCCGACGACCTCGCTCACCTCGACAACGATCTGAACCGCCCCTCTCGATCCGGTCCCGGCTCCGTACGGCTGGGAAGCTGGAGATCGCCGCAACCAAGGCCCGACATGCTCGGTAATTCCACCCTCCGTCATGAGAACTCCGCGATCCTGTCGGTCCAGGCCGTCGACGCGCCGGAGGTCGTCACCTCCGCGTCCTTCGACGAGCAACTCGCCGGCACATACGAACGGCTGGGGATGCGCCCGGGCCTGCTGGAGGAAGTGGCCGGCATCGTCGAACGGCGCTGGTGGCCGCAGGATGTCCTGTTCTCGCAGGCTGCGGCGATGGCGGGCGAGAAGGCCATCGAGGCGGCCGGCATCGACCGCAGCAACATCGGGCTGCTGATCGACACGTCGGTCAGCCGCGACCACCTCGAACCGTCGGCGTCGGTGGCTGTGCACAACCAGCTCGGTCTGGCCACGTCGTGCCTCAACTTCGATCTCGCAAACGCGTGCCTCGGATTCGTCAACGCGATGAGCCTGGCCTCGACCATGATCGACGCGGGCCAGATCGACTACGCCCTGATCGTCGACGGCGAGGGAGCACGTTCCCTGCAGGAGCGGACGCTCGACCGCCTGGCGCAGGACGACACCACGGTGGAGAACGTCTTCGAGGAGTTCGCGTCCCTGACGCTCGGCTCCTGCGGCGCAGCGATGGTCGTGGGGCGTGCCGACCACCACCCGGAGGGACACCGCATCATCGGGAGCGAATCGCGCACCGGTTCCGAGCACCACACCCTGTGCATCGGGACCATGGAGCAGATGCGCACCGACACAAAGGCGCTGCTGGAGGCGGGGCTCGACCTGGCCGAGGCGACGTGGACCACCGCGCAACGCAACGGGTGGGACTGGGCCGCCATGGATCACTACATCATGCATCAGGTGTCCGCGATCCACGCGACGCTGATGTGCAAGAGGTTGGGCATCGATCCGGATCGGACGCCGCTGTCGTTCCGCCTTCGGGGCAACGTGGGGCCAGCCGCCATCCCGCTGACCCTGGCGTTGCACCAGGACCAGATCAAGCCTGGTGACCGCCTCGTGCTCGGAGGGATCGGGTCGGGCCTCAACACCACCGGGACCGAGCTCCTCTGGTGACCCTCGCCGCTCGCGGGTCCTACGCGCCGGCGTCCCTCCCACCCGACGGACTGCCTGGACTCGATCCCGCATGGTCGCGCCTGGTGACCGCCGTGGATCGGGACGGTGTCGAGCGCACCTGGCATGTCCTCGACACCGGGCCGGCCGACGGTCAGGTTCGCGGCACGTTGCTGTGCGTGCACGGCAACCCGACCTGGTCCTACCTGTGGCGGGAGCTGCTCGCGGCCGCACCGCCGGGGTGGCGGGTCGTGGCGATCGACCACCTTGACATGGGCTTCTCCGAGCGCACGCGAACCCTGCGCACCCTCGGGAGGCGGATCGACGACCTGGACACGCTGGTCGACGCCCTGGCCCTCGACGGTCCGATCGTCACCGTCGCGCACGACTGGGGTGGACCGATCTCGCTCGGTTGGGCGCTGCGTCATCGGGGAGACCTCGCCGGAATCGTGCTGATGAACACGGCGGTCCACCAGCCTGACGGCGCGGCCGCACCGACGTTGATCCGGGCCGCTCGCACACCCGGCGTCCTGGACACGGTGTGCGTCCGGACGCCGACCTTCATCCGCGGCACGCTGGCGCTGGCGCAACCGAGCCTCCGCGGCGACGTGCAGGACGCCTACGCCGCGCCGTACCGGACCCCGGACCGGCGCCATGCGATCGGCGCCTTCGTCCGCGACATCCCGCTGGAGCCCGACCACCGCAGCGCAGCCACACTGGACGGCATCGCGGCGGACCTGGGCACCTTGCGAGACATCCCGACACTGCTGATCTGGGGTGCCAAGGATCCCGTCTTCTCCGACCTCTACCTCCACGATCTCGAAGAGCGGTTTCCCCACGCGCAGGTGCACCGCAACGCCGCGGCTTCGCACCTGATCGCAGAGGACGTCGACCTGGCCACCATCGTCAGCCGATGGGTCGCCGGCCTGACGGCGGACGCCCCACCCTCGCTCGTGGACGGCCGGGCACCACAACCCATCGACATCGAGGTTGCCGACAGCCGGAGGCCGGTGTGGGCCAGCCTGGACGACCCGGCGCTCCACGGACGACCGGCGATCGTCGAGGTGCCGAGCTCCTCGGGCCGTCGTGGAGACGTGCAGGCCCGCCCCACCGTCGTCACCTTTGACGAACTGGCCGGCAACGTCCGCGCGTTGTCGGCCGCGCTGTCGGCGCGCGGCGTCAGGCACGGGGACCGCGTCGCGCTGCTGGTGGAACCCGGCTCCGATCTGGCGACGGCGCTGTACGCCTGCTGGCGGATGGGCGCGGTCGTGGTGGTCGCCGACGCCGGGCTGGGGCCGCGCGGCATCACCCACGCGCTCAAGAGCGCCGCGCCCGACCACCTCATCGGCATCCCCAGGGCGCTGGCAGCAGCCCGGGCGCTGCGGTGGCCGGGCCGCCCGATCGCCGTCGGCGAGCTCTCCCCGCCTGCACTGAAAGTCCTCGGTGCCGACACCACGCTCGCGCAGCTGATCGAGCGGGGCCGGGCCCTGCCGGAGCCCCCGACCCCCGGCCCGGATGACGAGGCCGCGGTCATCTTCACCTCCGGTGCCACGGGGCCGGCCAAGGGCGTGGTCTACCGCCACCGCCAGGTCGAAGCCCAACGCGACGCCCTCATGCGCACCTACGAGATCACCCCCGACGACCGGCTGGTCGCCGCCTTCGCACCCTTCGCGCTCTACGGCCCGCTGATGGGCATCACCTCGGTGGTGCCCGACATGGACGTGACCTCGCCCGGCACGTTGCGGGCCGCAGCGCTGGGTCAGGCGGCCGTAACCGTCGATGCGACACTGGTGTTCGCCTCGCCTGCCGCCCTGGTCAGCGTGTTGACCGGCGCCGAGGACGTCTCACCGGCGCAGCGCGACGCGCTCGCCGGGGTCCGGCTGCTGCTGTCCGCCGGGGCTCCCGTACCCGCCGAACTGCTCCAGGGGCTGCACACCCTGCTACCGAACGCCGAACCACACACGCCCTACGGCATGACCGAGGCGTTGCCCGTCGCCGACATCTCGCTGGCACAGATCCTGGAGGCCGGCGCCGGAAACGGTGTGTGCGTCGGGCGCCCCGTCAGTGGCGTCGAGGTGGCCGTCAGCCCTCTGGACGACGGCGGCGAGGCCACCGGCGCATTGACCCGCGCGCCGGACGTCACGGGCGAGGTGTGCATCCGGGCCGCCCACGTCAAGGATCGCTACGACCGACTGTGGCGCACGGAAGAGGCCAGTTCGCGCAATCCGGGGTGGCACCGCAGCGGAGATGTCGGCCACCTCGATGCGGATGGTCGCCTGTGGATCGAAGGGCGGCTGATCCACGTCATCACCACCGCCGGCGGTGTTGTCACGCCGGTCGCCATCGAGCGTCGGGCGGAAACCCTCGCTGACGTGGCGCTTGCCGGAGCGGTCGGCGTCGGACCGGCCGGGACCCAGCAGGTCGTCGTGGTGGTGGCGCCACCGGGTGGCAGGGGCCCCGCCGGACTGGCGTCGCAGGACCTGACCGACGCCGTGCGCAACGTCGTGGACGTCGAGGTGGCCGCCGTGCTGACCACACCGAAGCTGCCGGTCGACATCCGTCACAACTCGAAGATCGACCGCGCAGCGATGGCCGCGTGGGCGGAACAGATCCTGGCCGGTGGGCGGGTGACGAAGCTATGAAGGTGCTGGTGACCGGTGCGAGCAGCCTGATCGGCACGGGCGTCGTCCGCGCGCTGATGGACCGCGGCGATGAGGTGACCGCGTTCCAGCGACGCGCGTCGGGATTGGGCTGTGTCGAGGCTCTGGGCGACATCACCGACGCGGCCACGATCACTGCCGCGGCGCAGGGCATGGACGGCGTCATCCACCTGGCGGCTCGGGTGTCGGTGGTGGGCACCTGGCCCGACTTCGAGGCGACCAACGTGCATGGCACGGCCAACGCGTTGGCGGCAGCCCGGGCCGGAGGCGCCAAACGGTTCGTGCACATCTCGTCCCCGTCGGTCGCGCACGGCGGCGCCGCGCTGGTCGGTGCAGGGGCCGGACCGGCGGATCCATTCCGGGCACGGGGCCACTACTCGCGGAGCAAGGCGATGGCCGAACAGGCGGCGTTGGCAGCTGCCGGACAGGGCATGGCCGTGGTGGCGCTGCGGCCGCACCTGGTGTGGGGACCCGGGGACACGCAGCTGATCGGCCGGATCGTGCAGCGCGCGCACCAGCGCCGGTTGGCGCTGGTCGGGAGCGGGGCGGCGCTGATCGACACGACCTACCTCGACAATGCTGTCGCGGCGATCGTGGCGGGGCTCGACCGGGCCGAGCAGCTCGACGGGCGGACCTTCGTGGTCTCCAACGGGCAGCCGCGCACGGTCCGGGAGTTGTTCACACGCATCTGTCAGGCCGCCGCCGTGGCGCCGCCGAAGCTGCGGGTACCGGTCGTCGTGGCCACCTCGGGCGGTGCGGTCGCCGAACGGGTGTGGGCACGGTTGGGCCGCAGCGACGATCCCCCCATGACGGCGTTCCTCGCCGGGCAGCTGGCGACCGCCCACTGGTTCGACCAACGCGAGACCCGAGCCGCCCTGCAGTGGGCACCGGCCGTCGGCCTGGACGATGGCTTCGACCGGCTCGCGGCCTGGTACGCGGCCCGCTGAGCCGCGGACTACGGTCCGTTCCCCGGCGGCCGGCTGGACGCGGTTGCCTCGACGCGGAGGACCGATGATGAGCGTGTTGGACCTGTTCCGGCTCGATGGCAAGGTCGCGATCGTGACGGGTGCATCGTCGGGTCTGGGGGTCGCCTTCGCCCGGGCCCTGGCCGAGGCCGGCGCGGACGTCGCCCTCGGGGCGCGACGTGCCGACCGGCTCGAGGAGACCAGGCACGCCATCGAGGAGCTCGGTCGTCGGGCCATCGCGGTCCCGACCGACGTCACCGATCCGGAGGCCTGCGAGCACCTCGTCCGGCGCACGGTCGAGGAGCTCGGTCGGGTCGACATCCTGATCAACACCGCCGGCGTGGGCACCGCCGTACCGG
>JBDNIX010000120.1:0-3504 GCA_041688045.1 Nitriliruptoraceae bacterium | reverse complement strand
GGGGGGGGAGGGGGCGCGGGGGTCACAGGGCGAACGATCCGTCGAGGTTGGAAAACGCGTCTTCAGCCCGGCTGCGGTAGGACTCCCACGTGCCGCGGTCCCAGATCTCGACCTTCTCGTCCGCGCCGTTGATGGTCAGTTCCTTGTCGAGGCCGGCATAGGTACGCAGCCGTGGAGGGACGGTCACGCGCCCCTGCGCGTCCGGCTTCTCCTCGTGAGCTCCGGCCAGCAAGACGCGCAGGTAGGCACGGGCGCGTTGATCCTCGCGGGGCACGGCACGTAGTTCCTCCACCCGCGTCGCGAAGGCCGTCAGGGGGTAGACGTCGATACACCGATCCTGTGATGGGGCGAAGACCAGCCCGCTGGACAGCCGCTCGCGGAAGCGGGCCGGGAGAATGACCCGGCCCTTCACATCCAGCGTGTGCTGGTGCTCTCCCAAGAACAACTACGGATCCTCCATCGTCCGGTGCGTGTCGCGCACCCGCACCGTCGAGCCGCCTGAGGGAATTTGTATGGGACAGCCCTCCACTTCGCGCCACTCTACGGCCACGGTGCTCCACGGTCAACGTCTTCGGCCAATGAATGGGGCCAACAGCACCAGATCGGCTCCTTTCCGTCACGGCCCGCCCCGCAAACCGGGCGGGCCGACTGGCGCCACTCAGGACAACAAATGCCACGATGATCACTTCTCGCCATATTCGCCACACAATATGCCACCGAGGTGGAGTGAAGTGGTGACCACCCCGAACGTTACGTGTGCACAACGCCCGGCGAACCCCGACACGGGTGGTCGATATCATCGTCGCGCGTGTCCGCCACCCATCAGACGACCAACAGACCGGTTCCGACCTTGGGCGGACGCGGCTGGCTAGGAGCACGGGTGATCTCGACCAACGGACGTCCGGACCTGTCGAGCGTGGCGCAGACGTTGCACGCCATCGAGAACAACATCCGCCAGGTCGTCTCCGGGAAACCCGAGGCCGCTCGCCTGGCGATCATCGCGCTGCTCGCCGAAGGACACCTGCTCATCGAGGACGTGCCGGGGGTCGGCAAGACCATGCTGGCGCGGGCCCTGGCCCGGTCGATCGACTGCTCGGTGTCCCGGGTGCAGTTCACGCCCGACCTGCTGCCGTCGGACGTCACCGGCATGACGGTCTACTCCCCCGACACGGGTGCGTTCACGTTTCGTCCCGGCCCGGTGTTCGCCAACATCGTGCTGGGCGACGAGATCAACCGGGCGGGGCCGAAGACCCAGTCGTCGCTGCTCGAGTGCATGGAGGAGCGCACGGTCACCATCGACGGCACCACCCATCACCTGGCGCGTCCCTTCATGGTGATCGCCACGCAGAACCCGATCGAGCTGGAGGGCACATTCGCCCTGCCGGAGGCGCAGCGCGACCGGTTCCTGATGCGCGTGTCGATCGGCTACCCGCATCAGGACGACGAACTCCAGATCCTGCGGACCCACGGCCGGGGCGATCCCCTGGCGGCGCTCGATCCCGTGTGCGACGCCGCATCCGTGGCGACCGCGATCGACTTGATCCGCGAGGTACACGTCGGCGAGGCCATCGAGCGGTACGTCATCGCGGTGTGTCGTGCGACCCGGAGTCACCCCGAGGTCGAACTCGGCGCCTCACCGCGCGGGTCACTGGCCCTGCTCCGCGCCGCGCGGGCGCACGCTGCCGTGGTCGGTCGCGATTTCGTCACGCCCGACGATGTCAAGGCGATGGCGCCGCACGTCCTGCCGCACCGCCTGCTGCTGATCCCGGATGCGGAACTGGCAGGACATCTTCCGGCAGACGTGGTCGCGGACGTGCTCGACGGCGTTCCCGCACCGACGGATCCGGCCCCGATGGCCCCAGCGGCGACCTGAGGACACGACGATGGTGGTGACCCGGCGCGGAGTCGGCCTACTGGTCGCAGGTGGGGGCCTGTGGCTGGCTTCCCAGGTCTTCGGTGCGCCCGAACTGCAGATCGCGGCCGTGGCGGTGCTGCTGCTCGTGGCGATCGCGGCCGTGGCCGTCCGGCTGACCTCGTCGGATCTGCACGTCGACCGGTTCACGACCCCGGCCCAGTTGGCGTTCGGCGACCGTGGGGCGGTCCGCCTGACCGTCACCAACCGCAGCCGACGTCCGACCGCCCGGCTGCGCTTGCACGACTCCGCGCCCACAGCACTCGCGGATCCCGGTCGCACGCCGCTGCCGCCGCTCGGGGGTCGTCGTCGCGTGGAGCTGTCGTACGGATTGCAGGGCAACCAGCGCGGCGTCGCCACGCTCGGCCCCCTTCGCGCAGAGTTCAGCGATCCCTTCGACCTGGTCACCCTGCGCAAGGACCTCTCTGGTTCCAGCACCGTCACCGTCCGCCCGCAGGTCGTCGCTCTGCCCCCCGGCCTGCCGCTGGGCGGCACCAGCGGCAGCGGCGGCGAAGGCCGTCCCCGCCCGCAACCCGGCGGCGAGAATCTGGCGGAAGTCCGTGAGTACGCCCAGGGCGATCCTCTCAAAGCCATCCACTGGGTGTCGACGGCGCATCGGGGCAAGCTGATGGTGCGCAACGAGGAGAGTCCGCAGGACCCGCGCGCGACCGTGCTGCTCGACCTGCGCGAGGATCGGCACCGCGGGAGCGGGGCCACGGCCAGTCTCGAGCGTGCGGTCACCGCAGCGGCCTCTGCCATGATGCACCTGTCCACCCGTGGACAGGCGGTTGCGGTCGTCGATCGTCCCGGGCCGGGCGGCATTCCCGTCCGATCGCCGGATGGATGGCTCGACCACCTCGCTCAGGTGGAGCCCCAGAAGCTCGATCTCCGCCAGGTCATTGCGCCGCTCACCACCGGCGGACTGGTCGGCAGCGCACTGGTTGCCATCGTCACCGCTCCGGACCAGACCGACCTGCAGTCGCTCGTTCGCGCCGGTCGCGGCGCGTCGCTGCGCATCGGTGTGCTGGTGGACGCGGCCAGCCACGATCCCGGCGACCGGCGCCCGACACCGGACATCGACCGGGCAGCCGGGCGATTGCGTGCGGCGGGATGGCGGGTCACGACCCTGGCCGCCGGTGACGACCTGGCGACCCGGTGGGCCGAGCTGTTGCATGTCCGCCGCTCGTCACGGGTCAGCGCATGACCGCCCGCGATCTGGTCCGCTCCGCGCTCGTCGCCGTCGCCGTGCTCAGCACGGTCACCGCGTACGACCGCATCTTCACCACCGGCGCGTGGCGCCTGCCAGCCCTCATCGCGGCGTTGATCGCCCTGGTCATCGCCACGGTCGTGCGGGGCATCGGCGGAAGCGGCTTCGTGGCCGCCATCGCCTCGGCCGTCGGTTTCGCCGCCGTCGTACCGGTGCTCGCGGGCGTCGTGCCGCGGCCGTCGCTCCCCGACGCCGCCTTGCGAACCGACCTCCTCGAGGTGGTGGCGCAGGGCTTCCTCGAGGTGGAACTCACCCCTGCCCCCACCCCGCTGTTGGCCGGCATCGCCCTCTTCCTGGTCGCCGGGTTCTGGGTCGTGACGCATGT
>JBDNIX010000001.1:0-2792 GCA_041688045.1 Nitriliruptoraceae bacterium | reverse complement strand
GCGACGACGGGCGGGGCCGAGCGGCCCGCCGTCCAGGCATCCGGAGCCGACCGGCGCCGTGGATCCCCCGAGGCGACCGGAAGAACCGGCCGGACGACCACGCGAAGGATAGGGGGTCGACGTGCCGGCATCCGACGTCCGCCGGTCCAGGGGCCGGGACGCGGACGGGCGTGTTCGCCGTCATCACCCGCTGGTCTGTAGGGTCGCGCGATCCCGCGGGCCGCGAACGGTCCGATCGGCGACCGATCGGCGACCGATCGACAACGATCCACCTCGCCGCCCCTCGAACCAGGAAAGAGCACCTCGTGGTCCTCCGGATGTCCACCCTGTTCGTGCGCACGCTGCGCGACGACCCCGCCGATGCCGAGCTTCCCGGGCACGCCGCCCTCGTCCGCGCCGGCTACATCCGCCGGGCCGGGTCCGGAATGCACTCGTGGCTGCCGCTGGGCCACCGCGTCTACCGCAAGGTGGAGCGCATCGTGCAGCAGGAGATGGATCGGATGGGCGCGCAGCAGGTGCACTTCCCGGCCCTGCTTCCCAAGGAGCCCTACGTCGCGTCCGGCCGGTGGGAGGACTACGGCGACACCCTGTTCCGGCTCACCGACCGCCGCGGGAACGAACATCTCCTGGCGCCAACGCACGAGGAGATGTTCACGCTGCTGGTCAAGGATCTGTATTCGTCCTACAAGGACCTGCCGCTCAGCATCTACCAGATCCAGATCAAGTATCGCGACGAGGCCCGTCCCCGTGCCGGCTTGCTGCGGGGCCGCGAGTTCGTGATGAAGGACTCGTATTCGTTCGACGTCGACGATGCCGGCCTGGAGGTGTCGTACGACAAGCACCGCGATGCCTACATCGCGACGTTCGACCGGTTGGGCCTGCCCTACGTCATCGTTTCCGCCATGTCCGGAGCCATGGGCGGGTCGCGCAGCGAGGAATTTCTGTGTCCCACCCCCGTCGGTGAGGACACGTTCGTCCGCAACGACGCCGGTTACGCGGCCAACGTCGAGGCGGTCACGACCACGCCCCCAGCACCGCTGCCCATCGACGACGCGCCCGCGGCTCACGTCGAGGACACCCCGGACACCCCCACCATCGACACGTTGGTCGCGCACGCCAACGCCCACCATCCGCGCGACGACCGTCCGTGGGAGGCCGCGGACACGTTGAAGAACGTGATCGTCACACTCGCCCACCCCGACGGCACGCGCGAACCGCTGGTCATCGGGGTTCCCGGCGACCGCGACGTCGACGAAAAGCGGCTGGCCGCCCAGGTCGATCCGGCCGTCGTCGAACCGTTCACCGACGACGACTTCGCCCGCCACCCGGCTCTGGTCAAGGGCTACGTGGGTCCGGCGGTGTTGGGCAGCGAGGGACGGAGCGGCATCCGCTACCTCGTCGACCCCAGGATCGTCGAGGGAACCCGGTGGCTCACGGGCGCGAACGAGCCGGGCCGCCACGTGTTCGACCTGGTGTGCGGCCGCGACTTCACCCCCGACGGCATCATCGAGGCCGCGGAGATCCGGGCCGGCGACCCGGCCCCTGACGGCTCCGGGCCGCTCGAACTGGCGCGCGGCATCGAGATCGGCCACATCTTCCAACTCGGCCGCAAGTACGCGGAGGCGTTGGGCCTGCAGGTGCTTGACGAGAACGGCAAGCTCGTCACGGTCACGATGGGCTCCTACGGCATCGGCGTGTCCCGGGCCGTGGCCGCCATCGCGGAGACCACGGTCGACGAGCTGGGGTTGTGCTGGCCGCGGCCGGTCGCCCCCGCCGATATCCACATCGTCGTCGCGGGGAAGGACGACACGATCCTGGCCGCCGCCGAGTCCCTGGCGTCGGATCTCGATGCAGCTGGACTGGAAGTGCTCATCGACGACCGGCGCAAGGAGAGCCCGGGCGTGAAGTTCAAGGATGCGGAGCTGCTCGGCATCCCGACGATCGTCGTCCTCGGCAAGCGCCTGGCCGACGGCGTCATCGAGGTCAAGGATCGCAGGACCGGCGATCGCGTCGAGGTGGCGGTCGCCGCCGCCGCCGAGCACCTCATCGCCCTGTGTCGGCCCTGAGCAACGCGACGGCACGCGGGGGCGGATAGCCAGGCGGATGGATGGGTCGCGCCGTCGAGTCCCCCGCGGTCAGCGCAGGTCGAGCACCCGCGAGCAGTGTGGCCAGGCGATCCATCCCTGATCGGCCTGGAGCCGTTCGGCGACCTCGATCTGCTGCTCCCTGGTGGCATCCCCGGCATTCGACGGCATGTCGGCATCGCGGTACATCTCCCAGATGCTCGGGAGGAACTGCAACCCACCGTCGTGGATGCCCGACGACCACGGCGGACTCTCGTCGAGCTCGGGATCCGAGGCACCGAGCGCCCACCTGGCGGTGCCCGGAACGATCTCACCGTCGACGCGGTCACCCGTTTCGCAGTCGGCCAACGCATCCCACGTGTCGGCACGGTCCTGTTGCTGCTCGGCTTGACGTTCGGCCCGGCGGTCACGCTGGTCGATGCGGCGATCCCGCAGCTCGGCGGCGACCGTGGTCTGTCGGGCCACCGTCTCGACGGACGCCCGATCGATGGCGTCGACCTCGTCCAGCACCCGAGCCACGAACAACGCACCCTGCCACGACTGCACGGACGCATCGAGGCACTGCTGCGCGGGCGTCTCGCCGCACTCGGCCGCCACCCCGACCTGCGCCAGCCGGTTCACCACCACCGCATCAAGGCCGTCGGGGCCGTCGAAGAAGCGCCCGTCGGTGTCAGACAGGTCGTAGCTGCGCACCAGCAGTGCCGTCAG
>JBDNIX010000119.1:0-5742 GCA_041688045.1 Nitriliruptoraceae bacterium | reverse complement strand
GTCGGCGACCCATTCGGGCGAGGTCCGTGGCGGCACGGGCTTCGGGGTGTTCCGGATGTGATCGCCACCGGAGCGCACCTGCCCCGCCGCGTGCTGATCGCCAACCGTGGCGAGATCGTCGTGCGCATCGCCCGGACCTGTAGGGCCATGGGCATCGACACGGTGGCGGTGTTCTCCGACGCGGACGCCGACGGGGTGCACGTGCGTAGTTGCGACCAGGCCGTCCGGCTCGGCGGGACCGCAGCCGCGGACACCTATCTCCGCGGCGACCTGATGATCGCGGCGGCCAAGCGCACGGGTGCCACGGCGATCCACCCGGGGTTCGGGTTCCTGGCCGAGGATGCCGCGTTCGCGCAGCTGGTCAGCGACGGGGGCCTGCTGTGGATTGGTCCGCAACCCGATGTGATCGCGGCCATGGGGGACAAGCTGGCGGCGAAAGCGGCCATGGCGGCGGCCGGCGTGCCGGTCCTGCCCGGCGTGCCGGTGCCGGAGGACGCCGTCGCTGGGGCCGACCTGCTGACGTTGGCCGACGAGGTCGGTTTCCCGCTGATGGTCAAGGCCGCCGCCGGCGGGGGCGGCAAGGGGATGCGGGTCGTCCACGACCGTGTCGAGCTGGCGGCGGCCGTCGACGCCGCGCGCCGGGAGGCGATCGGCGCGTTCGGTGACGGGCGGCTGTTCCTGGAGCGGTTCGTAGCCCGTCCGCGCCACCTCGAGGTGCAGGTGCTCGGGGACACCCACGGATCGGTCGTGCACCTGTTCGAGCGTGAGTGCTCGATCCAGCGCCGCCACCAGAAGGTCGTCGAGGAAACTCCCTCCGTCGCCATCGACGCGCAGGTCCGCGCGGCGCTGTGCACCGCCGCCGTCGACGCTGCGGCTGCGATCGGTTACGTCAACGCCGGCACCGTCGAGTTCGTCGCCGACGAGGCGCTGCTCGCCCGCCGGCGCGCCGGCGAGGACATCGATCCGCGGGAAACGTTCGCGTTCCTGGAGGTCAACACCCGACTGCAGGTCGAGCATCCCATCACCGAGGAGGTCGTGCGGATCACCACCCCACCAGCCACGACCACGGCCGATCCAGCCGGTGGGCGCATCGACCTGGTCCGTCAGCAGCTGCTGGCCGCGGCCGGGGAGCCGCTTGCGTTCTCCCAGGACCAGCTCGCCCAGGTCGGTCACGCCATCGAGGTCCGTCTGTACGCAGAGGACCCGGCCGCCGACGACCTTCCCGCCACCGGTCGGCTGGCGGTGTTCGACCCGGACCCGTCGGTGCGCTGGGAGCTCGGCACCGCGGCGGGAGAGACGATCAGCCCGCATTACGACCCGATGCTCGCCAAGGCGATCGCCTACGCGCCGACCCGCGGGGAGGCCGCCGCGCTGTTGGGCCGTGCGCTGGCCCGCACACCGATCGCGGGGGTCACCACGAACCTCGATCTCCTGGTCGCGATCCTGCGTGATCCGGCGTTCCTCGACGCGGATACCACCACCGCCTACCTCGACGAGCGGCGCGACCTGCTGCTGGCCGATCCGTCCGACGACGAGGTGCAGATCGCGGCGACGTTGGCCGCCGTCCACGACGCGCTGCGCCGACAGGCCGCAAACACGCTCCTACCCGGTGTTCGCGTCGGTTTCATGCCCGCCGCCATCTATGAACCTGAAGTAGAGGTTGAGTCGTACGGAAGCGTGGTGGGGGTGCGCTACCACCAACAGCGGGACGGCCGGTTCGCCGTCCGGGTGGCGCATGACCCGGATCCGGACGCGTGGGGGGACGCGGCCACGCGGGTGGTGTCGATCGTCGACCATACGGCGACGGCCATCACGGTCGAACTCGGCATCCACCGGTTCGCGGCCCCGGTGGTGGATGCCGGGGACGAGCGTCTGGTCGGGATCCGCGGACGCTGGGTGCGCCTGCGGGTGGCACCGCGTTTTCCCGTGGCCGCGGAGACGGTCGCTCCCGGAGCCAGCGTGTCACCCATGCCCGGCAGGGTCGTCGAGGTGGCGGTCGCGGTCGGCCAGGACGTCGTCGCCGGCGACCTGCTGGTGATCGTCGAGGCGATGAAGATGGAGCACCGGCTGACCGCCGCGGTCGGGGGCACGGTCGGCGAGGTCCGCGTCAGCGACGGCCAGCAGATCGACGCGCAGGAGATCCTGGTCGTGGTCATCCAGACTGACGCGACGGCGTGACTCGGGCCCGACGGGGAAAACCGGGAGGTGCGGGTCAGCGGGGCGTGGTGGAGCGTCTGGCCGAACCTCGCGCAAGCGAGGGCGAGGTGGTGCCGCTGACCGGTTGGCCGCGTTCGAGTGCATCGAGCACCGGGGCGTCGATCCCGGTGGCTGCGGCGAGTTGTGCCACGGAGACGTCGTTTTCCGACCGCCACCACCGGAGGTCGTACGCACGTGCGTTCATACCCGGCGGCCAAGGGCATCGTCGCCGTTCTCAGCAGGCGCGCGCCACGGTGAGGCCCGCGATGACGCCGAGCGATTCCCGCAGCATCAGGCGGGGCGTCGTGGCAGCGCCGGACGGAGCGGTGCTACCGACCACACTGACGCGGTCGCCGCCCAGGCACTGGTTGAACAGCAACCGGGACCGGCTGGTGTGGAACCTGCTGGTCGCGACGACCACGTGGTCCCAGCCCTGTTCTGCGGCCATCTCGGCGACGTTGGCGGCCTCGCCGGCGGTGTTCTCGGGGTCCGGCTCGAAGCAGATGGTCTCGTCACCGCAGGCTCGGCCCTGCCGCTGCCCGAAGAAGGCGGCGTTGGACGACAGCACCAGCGGAACGTCCAGCTCGTCGGCGATCTCGATGCCCAGTTCGGTGCGCTCGCCGCCGGCACCGCCGAGCACCACCACGGCGTCCGCGTCGGCGGGGACCCGGTCGTCACGGGGCAGGACGAACACGGCCAGCACCGCCGCCCCGAGGACGCCGAGGATGACCAGCCATCCGACGGCCCGTGCCAACCACGTCACTGCAGCGCGCTCCTGGACATCCGGGTTGTGGGGCGCCGTTGTACCACTGCCGCGCGACACCGGAATCAGTCCTCGAGGCTCTGGGACAAGGTGTCGGCTGGATCGGCCAGGTCGTCGATGTGGGTCGAGGCGGCCAGCGGTGCGCCAGAGCGGTAGGCGGCTCGGCCAATCAGGTGGCCGGAGATCGGGGCCGTCAGGAACTGCAGAACCGCGGCAATGCCCAGTTTGATGCCGGCCTCCCAGGTCCCGATCCACAGCCCGGCACCGAGCAGGACGCAGGCGACCCCCAACCCGGCGGCCTTGGTCGCTGCGTTGGCACGCGTGAACACGTCGGGGAAGCGCAGGATCCCGACACCGGCCAACAGGGTGAGCGCGCATCCGAGCACGATAAAGACCGAGGCGATGACGGTCATGAGCGTTGCCGCCCGACCAGCGCGGCCAGCGCGACGGTCGCCAGGAACCCGAGCAGCACGCCGATCAAGGCCACGTCGAGGAACTGGCCGGCTCCGGTGGCCGCTGCCAGCAGCGCCAGAACGCTGATGATCCCGTAGAGCCCGACGTCTGCGGCGACGGCCCGGTCAGCCACCGTCGGCCCGATCACCGCCCGGACCAGGGCCAGACTGAAGCTGGCTGCCAGGAGCCCGAAACCCACCCACAGCACGGTCATCGCAGTGCCCTCAGCACGGCACGTTCCAGCACGGCGATGTCCTGCCGGAAGCTGTCGCGGTCGGTGACGTACAGGGAGTGCACATACAGGTCTCCGGAGATCTCGTCCACTTCCAGGGTCAGCGTGCCGGGTGTCATCGTGATCGAGTTCGCCAGCAGCATCCGCTCCCACGGGTTGCGCGTGCGTGTCGGGACACGGACGATCGCGGGCTGCAGCGACAGGCCCGGGGTGAGGACCTCCCAGGCGACCCGGGCGTTGGCGATGACCAGTTCGCGCAGGAAGATCAGGACGAACGCCAGGATCCGAATCGGTTGCGTCAGACGTCGCATCATGGGTGAAGCACCGCCTCGATGTAGGTGCTGGGGTCGTGGAGCGACTCGGCCGCCGGCGCCGCCAGATCCATCAGCCAACCGCCGCCGATCCCCGCGACCAGTGTGGCGAGGCCGACCAGTAGCGCCGGACCGGCCAGTGCCAGCATCCGTCCACTGCGCAGCGGGGGCGGCGAGGCAGCGGCCTCCGGAGGATCGTGGTCACCCGCACCGCCGGCGGGAACCGGCACGGCGAACGCGGTCGCGGCGGGTTCGGTGGTGACCTGCGTCGTGGCATCACCCCAGAACACGCCGTTCCAGATCTTGATCATCGACAGCAGCGTGAACAGACTCACGACGACCGCGACGGCACCGGCCAGCAGCGTGCCCGCGTCGAAGGCGGCCAGGATCAGCAGGAACTTGCCGACGAAGCCCGACGTCGGCGGGATACCCGCAAGCGCCAGGGCAGGGAACAGGAACCCGAACGCGAGGGCCGGGCGGGTACGCAGCATGCCCCCGAGGTTGGACAGCTGCCCGGTTCCGGTCAACGTTTCGACGCCGCCGGCCGCGATGAACAGCGCACCCTTCACGAACACGTACTGCACGAGGTAGACGATGCCCGCCGTGGTTCCCGCCACCGTCCAGATGCCGAGCGGCAGGATCAGGTAGCCGACCTGGCTGACCATGTGGAACGACAGGATGCCCCGCATGTCGCCACGGCCGACGGCACCCAGGACCCCGATGACCATGGTGAGCATCGCCAGCGCCAGCCACAGTGGCTGTACGGACGACGCGCCGTCCAGCACGACGCTGTAGAGGCGGAACAGCACGACCACGCCGGCTTTGGTCAGCAGACCGGAGAACAGCGCGGTCACGGCCGGGTCGGCATGGACGTAGGCCCGGGGGAGCCACCCGTGGAGCGGCACGAGGCTGGCCTTGATCCCCGCCGCGAGCATCACCAGCGCGATCCCGACGACGGCGTCGGGGGACCGGTCGGGCAGGGCGGCGAGCTCACCGAGGTTCACCGTCCCGACCGCGGCGTAGGTCAGTCCGACGCCGAACAGGAACAGCGTGGACGCCAACAGGTTCACGGTCACGTAGATGGCGCCGGCCCGGACCTGCGCACGTCCGCCACGCAGGGTCAGCAGCAGGTACGACGCGATGAGCATCACCTCGAACGCGACGAACAGGTTGAACAGGTCGGCGGTCAGGAACGCGGCGCTGACCCCGCCGATGAGCACGGCCACCGAAGGGTGGAACAGGGGATGGTCGTCCTCGTTGCGGGCGATGGCGAAGATGGTCGCCAGCAGCGCCATCGTGGCCGCCACCGTGACCATCAAGGCGGTGAACCGGTCCGCAGCGAAGACGATCGCCAACCCGTCCGGCCAGCCACCGATGGCCGTGGCCTGCGTGGCGCCGTCGGTGGCATCGATGAGCACGATGCCGCAGACCATGCCCACGACCAGGGTCGCCAGTGTCACGACGCGCTGGACCGTGCGCTGGTGACGGAAGACCATCCCGACGCCCGCAGCCAGCAACGGGACCCCGAACGGAGCGACCAGGATCAGGTTCATCGGTCCTTCTCCCGGTCCGGAACCTGCGGATCCTCGATGTCGTCGTGGCCCATGACGTCACGACCGCGGAAGGCCAGGGTCAGCAGGAACGCGGTGATGGCGAACGAGATCACGATCGCCGTCAGTGCGAAGGCCTGTGGCAGAGGGTCGGCCATCCCCGCGGTCGGTCCGTCCTCGCCCACGAACGGCACCCCGCGGGTGTTGATTCCCCCGCCGGCGATCAGCAGGGTCGTC
>JBDNIX010000118.1:0-9274 GCA_041688045.1 Nitriliruptoraceae bacterium | reverse complement strand
GGGCATGGGTTCGCCGATGTCGCAGGGCGGGCGAGTGCGGTGGCGGCGTCGGGGTCCAGGAGGAGCTGCGCGTGAGCACGCTCCACGTGCCCGGCGGGGATCGATCGGTCGCCGTCGACGAGCCGGGCGACGACCGGCGCCTTGGACGCTCCGGTGACCAACCACAGCAGGTTGCGTGCGTACGAGAGCGCCGGCAGCGTGAGCGTCATGCGCCGTCGGCCCTGGTAGGGGGGTGTCGTGCCGGCGAGATCACCGTCCAAGTCGAGCAGGGGGCTGCCGGGCAGCAGCGACGCGGTGTGGCCGTCGGTGCCGAGCCCCAGGTGAACGAGGTCGAGATGTGGGGGTGATCCGGCGACCCGCCGGAGGACGTCGGCGTACCGTCCCGCGGCGGCGGCGAGGTCCGGGTCCTCGACGGGCATCGTGTGCAGCTGATCCTCCGGCAGTGGGACGTGCTCGAGCAGCTGCTCCCGGAGGGCGGTCAGGTTGCGGTCGGGGTCGCCTTCGGGGGCGACCCGCTCGTCGACCTGCAGCACGTCCACGGCGTGCCACGGCATGTCGGTCCCGGCGACCGCGGCGAGCAGCGTCCCGGCCGTGGTGCCGCCGCTGAACGCCACCGAGGCACGGCCCCGCTCGGCGACGGCGGCGCGGAGCGTGCTCGCGACGATGTCCGCCGCTCTGGTCGCCAGCTGGTCCTGCGGAACCACGTCGACCTTCATGGTGCGTCAGGCAGGTGGGCGCGGTCGTTCCAGATCTCGAGGACGCGGACCTCGCGCTTCCATCCCAGGAGGCTCACTGCGCCGGTGCCGAGCCGGAGATGGCGTCCGTGCGTGATGGGCAGCCCCAGCCAGCGGATCGTCAGTGCCGTGAGGCTGTGGCCGTGAGCGAACACGAGGACGTCCCCTCCGTGCTCGCAGGTCTCGAGCAGCTCCGAGACCACCCGGTCCATGCGGATCGACATCTCCTGTGGCGTCTCGCCGTTCGGGGCGCCGTCGCGCCACAGGTCCCAGCCGGGGTGGTCGGTGCGGATGTCGGCGGTGGTGCGGCCTTCGTGGTCGCCGTAGTCCCACTCGACGAGGTCGTCGTGCACCTCGGCCTGGTCGGCGAACCCGGCGATGCGGCAGGTCTCGGCGGCCCGCTGGAGCGGGCTGGTCACCACACGGTCGAAGGCCTCCCCGGCGAGGCGGTCACGGAGTCGCCGGGTGAGCGCACGTCCGTCGTCGGTGAGCGGCAGGTCGGTGCGCCCGGTGTGCTGTCCGCTCAGGCTCCAGGGGGTCTGGGCGTGCCGGACCAGCACGATCCGCTGGTCGGGGTGTTCGGTGTCGTCAACCATGGTGATGGTCACGGTGGGCGCGGTGCCAGGCCGCGGCCCCGACGAGCCCGGCGTCGTCGCCGAGAGCGGCGACCAGCACCTCGATCGGGGCGGGCAGCCCCGGTGGGCCGAGGCGCTCGAGGTGGTCGCGGAGCGCGGCGACGAGCAGGTCGCCGTTGCGGCCGACGCCGCCGCCGAGCACGACCGCGGTGGGGGTGAACAGGAACGCGAGGTTGGTGACACCCGTGGCGAGCACCGCCACCAGCTCGTCCCAGACGCGGGTGGCTATGGGGTCGCCGGCGTGGACCAACTCGACGACGCGGGCGCCGTCGGCCGGCAGCCCGGCGGCCTGCGCCCGGCGGGCCAGTGCGGTCCCGGACCCGAGGTCCTCGAAGGAGGCTGGCTCGCCTCGTCGTGCCGCATCGTGGTCGAGGACCGTGTGACCGACCTCGGCCAGCGACCGCGCCCCGGCGACGATCCGCCGGCCCAGCAGCACCCCGGCCCCGATGCCGGTCGAGACAGTGAGGTAGACGACGTCGTGGTGGTCGCAGCCGGCTCCGAAGTACGTCTCGCCGACGGCGGCAAGGTCGGCGTCGTTGGCCAGCGCCACCGGCACCCCGAGCCGGTCGGCCAGCAGTTTCTCGTCCAGCGCCTCGGGCCAGTGAGGGGGAAGGTTCGGGGCGTGCTCGAGACGGCCTGCCCGGTGGTCGATGCGGCCCGGGACGCCGATCACGGCGTCGCCGACAGCGCCGTCGGCGAGCACGTCGCCCACCAGCGCGATGAGCGCGTCTGGGCAGGTCGCGTCCTGCGGTGTGGGCTCGGTGCGGCGTCCGTGCAGTGCGCCGTCGTCGGTGACGACCGCGGCGCGCATGCGCGTCCCGCCGAGGTCGACGGTCAGCGTGGGTGGGGCGTCAGCCATCGGTGCCGACCTCCGGGCAGTGCCAGCCGCCGTCGGCGGCGATCAGCGCCTCGGCCTCCGCGGGACCCCAGGACCCGGAGGGATAGACGAGGGCCGGGGAGCGGTCCTCGAGTGCGGGGGCGACGACGCGCCACGCCTCCTCGACCCCGTCGGCCCGGGCGAACAGGCGCTGGTCGCCGTCCAACGCGCTGTCGAGCAGCCGGGCGTAGGCCTCCTCCCGGGTGCCGTCGGCGCGTTCGTCGTAGTCGTAGACGAGGTCGACCGGGCGGCTGTGCAGGGCCTCGCCGGGGCGCTTGATCTGGACCGACACCGAGACCCGCTCGCCGGGCTTCAGCCGGAACAGCAGGTGGTTGGGATGGGGCAGCTCGGTGTCGGAGCGAGCGAAGAACAGCCGGGGTGGCTGCTTGAACTCCACCAGAACCTCGGTCGCGGTGGTGGCCAGCCGCTTGCCGGCCCGGATGTAGAACGGCACTCCCGCCCAGCGCCACGAGTCGATCTCGGCGCGCAGGGCGACGTAGGTTTCGACGTCGGAGTTCGGGTCGACCCCTTCCTCGTCGCGGTAGCCGTCGTACTGGCCGCGGATGATCGCGTCAGGGGCCAGCGGCGGCATCGCCGAGAGCACCTTGACCTTCTCGTTGCGCAACGCCTTCGCGCTGGCGTCGACGGGTGCGTCCATGGCCACGAGCGTGAGGACCTGCAGCAGGTGGTTCTGGACCACGTCGCGCAGCGCCCCGACCTCCTCGTAGAACGCGCCCCGCCCTTCGACGCCGAAGTCTTCGGACATGGTGATCTGGACGCTGTCCACGTAGTGCCGGTTCCACGCCGGCTCGAGCAGCAGGTTCGCGAAGCGGAACACGAGCAGGTCCAGCACCTGCTCCTTGCCGAGGAAGTGGTCGATCCGGAAGACCGCCTCCTCGGGGAAGCGCTCAAGCACGCAGCGGTTGAGCTCCCGGGCCGAGACGAGGCCGCGGCCGAAGGGCTTCTCGAGCACGACGCGGCCGTTGCGGTTCAGACCGACGGCCGCCAGGCCTTCGATCACGGTCTCGAACAGGCTCGGGGGGATCGCGAGGTACAACAGCGGCCGTCGGCAGGAGCCCAGAGCGGCGGTCAGCTGCTCGTAGGTCTGGTCCTCGCGGTAGTCGCCGGCGACGTAGGTGAGCGCGGCGGCGAGCCGGTCGAAGGCGGCTTCATCCAGTCTGTCGCCGAACTCCTCGATGGACGCACGCGCGTAGTCGACGAGGTCGCCGTCGGTCCAGTCCGAGACCGCCACACCCACCACGGTCGCGGGGAGCTGGTCGGTCTGTGCCAGATGGTGGAGCGCCGGGAACAGCTTCTTGCGTGCCAGGTCGCCGGTCGCCCCGAACAGCACGAGCGCGTCACTGCGGCCGCTCATGTGGACTTGACCGCGTGGCCGCCGAACTGGTTGCGCAGCGTCGCGATGGCCTTCATCGCCGGGGAGTCGTCCTGGCGCGAGGCAAACCGTGCGAAGAGCGCGGCGCTGATCGCCGGCACCGGCACGGCGTTGGCGATCGCCTCCTCGACGGTCCAGCGACCCTCGCCGGAGTCCTCGGCGTAGCCGGAGACCGAGGCCAGGCCGGGATCCCTGGCCAGCCCGTCCGCGAGCAGGTCGAGGAGCCAGGACCGGACCACGCTGCCGTGCCGCCAGACCTCGAGCGAGGCCGGCACGTCGATGTCCAGGTCGACCGTCGTCAGCAGCTCGTAGCCCTCCGCGTAGGCCTGCATCAGCGCGTACTCGACTCCGTTGTGGACCATCTTGACGAAATGCCCGGTGCCCACCGGCCCGACGTGGGCGAACCCGTCGTCGGTGACGAGCGCATCGAAGATCGGCCGGAGGTGCTCGACGTCACCGTCGTCGCCGCCGACCATGATGCAGTAGCCCTCCTCGAGCCCCCACACGCCACCGGACACGCCTGCGTCGACGAACCCGACCCCGCGCTCGGCGAGGACCTCCGCGTGGCGCTGCGAGTCGTGGAAGTTCGAGTTGCCGCCGTCGACCACGAGGTCGCCGTCGGACAGCAGCCCGGCGAGCTCGCGGACCGTCGCATCGGTGGGGTCCCCGGACGGGACCATCACCCACACCACACGCCGGGGCTCGGTGTCGAGCGCGGTGACGGCGTCCTCGAGCGAGGCGACGTCCGAGGTGTCGGGGTCGCGGTCGTAGCCGACGACCTCATGGTCGCTGCGACGCAGCCGTTCGGCCATGTTGGCGCCCATCTTGCCGAGTCCGACGATCGCGATCTTCATGCCGTCACCTTCCGGAGGTCGTCGAGGTCGACGCGTCCGGCGCGCCGGCCGCGGTCGTGCAGTGCCTGGAGGTCGCCGCCCGCCTGGGCGTGCTCGAGGGTGGCGAAGCCGAACTTCTCGCCGGGGATGGGCAGGTCGTCGTCGGTGTCGTCGACGACCTGCAGGAACACCCCGGTGGCCGGTCCGCCCTTGTGCAGCTGGCCGGTCGAGTGCAGGTAGCGGGGGCCGACACCGAGCGTCGTGGCGACGCGGTAGCGGTCGCGGAGGAGCACGCGGATGCGCTCGAGCTCCACGACCATCGGGTCCTCGGGATCGACGTAGGCCTGGATCGCCAGGTAGTCGCCGGACGTGAGTGACGCGAGCAGGTCACCGGCGGATCGGGGATCAACCGGCTGCACGCCGGCGTCGAGCGCCGCACGGGCGGCGTCCTTGGCCGCCTCGACGTCGGGCTGGTTGAACGGGTTGATGCCCATCGCTGCGCCGGCCAGGGCTGTCGCGATCTCCCAGCGCAGGACTTCGGCACCGAGATCGGCGGGGTCGTCGAACGGCAGCGAGACCACGGGGTGCCCGGCGTCCGCCAGCGGCTCGAGCGCGTCCGGCTCCGTACCGATGCCGACGAACAGCCGGTCGCCGCCGTAGACCTCCGGCGCTCCGAGCGGCTCGCCGACGACCGGGACAATCCCGACATCCTGCTTGCCGGTCGACTCGGCGATGAGCTGCTCGACCCAGGCCCCGAAAGTGGCGAAGCGCTCGCCGATCACGAGCGTGAGCTTGTCGCGCCCCGCCCTCGCCGCACCCGCCAGCACCGCAGCGAGCTGGAGGCCGGCGTTGTCGTCACGCGGCACGCAGTCGGCGCTGGCGGCCGCCATCCGGCCGGCCCGGTGCAGCAGCTCGGCGACGTCCACACCGGCCAGCGCCGCGGGCACGAGGCCGAAGTGCGACAGGGCGGCGTAGCGGCCCCCGATATCGGAGCGGGCCTCGAACACCGCACGGAACCCGCGTTCCGTGCCGAGCGTCGCCAACGGGGTGCCGGGGTCGGTGATGGCAACGAAGCGCTCGGGGCGGGGATCGGCGGCCCAGAAGTGCTCCAGCAGCGAGCGCGTCTCAGCGGTGGTCCCCGACTTCGACGACGCGATGATCAGGGTGTGGTCCAGCGGAAGTTCGGCGGCGACCCGTCGGATCGCGGCCGGGTCGTCCGAATCGAGCACGTGCAGCTCGAGGGCATCCTCGTCGGCCTCGAACGTCCGGCTGACCACGAGCGGGAACAGGCTCGATCCACCCATCCCGAGCACGAGCGCGTGAGTGAGGCCGTCGGCCCGTGCCTGCTCGGCGAAGCGGCGCAGACGGTCGACCTCGGCCTCCATCTCCTCGGGTACGGACAGCCATCCGAGACGGTCGGCCACCTCGGCCGGGTCGTCCTGCCACAGGGTGTGGTCGCGCTGCCACAGACGACGGACCGCGTCCCGGTCGTCGAGGTCCTCGAGCACGGCATCCACCGCATCGCCGATCGGTCCCAGACGGCGCAGGCCGGGAGCGGGCGATCTCCGCAGCGTCTCGGCCTTCGACTCGATGCAGGTCAACAGCCGACCGAACGCGTCCGCGAAGGACTCGTCACCTTCGGCCTGGAGCTCCTCACCAAGCGGCTCGAGCTCGACGCCCTCCGCCGCCGCGCGCTCCACCCAGGTGCTGGCGTCGCCGCCGTCGGTCGGCAGCGTCCCGTCGACCTCGCCGGATCGTGCGAAGGCGAGCATGGTCGCCTCCGGCATCGTGTCAACGGTGTCGGGTGCCGCGAGAGAGCGCACGTAGAAGGTCTCGGGCAGGGCCGGGTCCTTCGTGCCGGTGCTGGCCCACAGCAGACGCTGCGGCCGTGCACCGGCGTCGGCGAGCTGTCGCCACCGCTTGCTGGCGAGCACCTCGTGGTGGGCGGCGTAGGCCAGCTGGGCGCTCGCCACACCGAGACGGTTGTGGAGCTCGTCGGGCAGCCGCTCGTTGGCCTTGGCGTCGATGCGCGAGATGAAGTACGACGCCACCGACGCGACCTGCAGATCGTCGCCCGCCTCGACGCGACGTGCGAGTCCGCGTAGGTAGGCGTCCGAAACCGCCTGCCACTGTGGCAGGGAGAACAGCAGCGTGACGTTGACGTTCACGCCGCGGGCGATCAGCTCCTCGATCGCCCCGACACCCTCCGGCGTCCCGGGGACCTTGATCATCACGTTGGGGCGGTCGAGCCGGCCGAACAGCTCCGTGCCCAGCTCGACAGACCCGGCGGTGTCACGCGACAGGCGGGGCGGGAGCTCCAACGAGACGAAACCGTCGGTGCCGTCGCTCGCGTCGTGGACGTCGCGGAGCAGGTCGGCCGTGTCGCGGATGTCGCGGATCGCGAGCTCCCAGAACAGCTCCTCAGGCTCCTCGATGCCCTCGTCCAGGCTGCTCCGGAGCTGCTCGTCGTAGTCGCTGCTGCCCGCGATGGCACGCTCGAAGATGCTCGGGTTCGACGTCACCCCGGTGACCGCGTACTGGTCCACGTACTCGCGGAGCCGACCGCTGTCGAGCAGGGCCCGCCGGATGTTGTCGTACCAGACGCTCTGGCCGAGATCCTGGAGACGGTGCAGCGGCGTGGTCATGTCGGACTCCTGCTGTGGTCGACGAGGATGGTCGTCCGCCCCGAGTGCGTTCAGGTCCCGAGCGGGTTCATGCCTTCATCGAGTCAACCAGCGGGACGCCCGCCTCCTTCCGTCCTTCCGTCCTTCCGTCGTACGCGTCGTCCTCTCGGCTTGCGACGGGTGCGGAAAACCGGGCCGATCCGCAGGTTCCCCTGATGGACCCGGAGCAGCGCAGCCGGTCCGCGCCCCAGGCCCGAGGAGTGACCGTCGATGTCCGAGACGAGGTGGAGCCCGGGTCGTCGGCCTGGCTGGCGGCCTACGCATTCGGACTGGTGGCCAGCCACGATCCCACGTCGCTGCGCGGTCCGTGCGCCGGCGAGCTGGCTCGTGCCGCCGCGGGTGACCGCGCCGCGTTGACGCGTGCGCAGCGCCACCTCGCCGATGTCGCGACCGTGGGCCCGGCACTTCGCGCGGCGACGGTCGCTCTCGTCGATGCTGCCATGGACGCGTGTCGTCCGCGTTGCAATTCGCCAGCACCCGGAGAGCACCACACGGAACCACGCCTCCGCTCCGCCGGCGTCCCGGTAGGCGAGCTTGGTGTCCACGAGCTCACCCAGCAGCGCCATCGCCGAGTCGGGTCGCCCTACGCGGCCGCGATCAGGTGCGCCGTGACGATCGCCCCGACCAGGTTGCCGATCCAACCAATGGCCCAGAACCTCGCGATCCTGCGGCCGGAGCGCCGGGTCTCGAGGAGGGTGGCCGGCAGGACGACGTTGGCCTCGGTGAACAGGACCGCCTCCGACCGCACGACGAAGAAGAATCCGGTGCTGAACCCGAAGCCCCCGACCAGCCGTTGGGGGGCGGGGGTTTCGATCCTTGCCGCGAGCAGGACCGCCAGCAGTCCCCCGACGGCGATGAACGCACCATCGAGCATCGCGAGGATGAGCACCCGCACCGGGCTCAGTCGGGCCAGCCGCTCGCGCCCGAACGCCGCCATCGCATCGATAGCGGACGGCCAGCCGAGGCGCGCGGGAAGGGCCCTCGGACATGCTCGTCACGATCCGCCGGTCCCCGTCGGCTGAGGGGGACCGCCGGTCGGATCGTCAGAACCTCCAGGCGAGCACGGACCGCAGCTGGGCGAGGGTGAGTGAGCCTGCTGGCCCGTCCGGGGTCTGGTGGATGCGGCAGACCAGACCCGTAGGTTCGTCGCCCGTGGCGAAGGGGTCGTGACCCTCGACCAGGATGGTCGGCGAGCCCCGGAAGCCGGCGGCCTCTGCGTCCTCGGGGGTGGCGATCCTGCGACGTTCGACGACCAGGTCACGCTCGTCGGCCAACGAGCGCAGGTGCGCATCCGTGGTCGACCAGTTCGGGCACCCGTCGAAGAAAAGCAGCTGGACCTTCCCGAGGTCGCTCCTGGTTGAATCGTTCGGATGGTGCCGCCGCCCGGTATCAGATCGGCAGGTCGGCCTGCCTGAACTCGTGGAGCTCGGGGAAGGCGGTGACGAGCTCCACGAGCCGTTCGATCTGCTGGCGTGAGGCCGACGGGTCCGACGGGCGGTCCAGGGACGGATGAAGACCGCGCGGTCACTCGCGATGCCCGTCGGTACGCCCCACACGCCGTGCGTTGCGACGTTGTCGTCGTGCTCGACCCGGACCGTGGGCCGGACTCGGCCGTCCGCGACCATGGTCAGGACGGCATCAGGGTCCGCGCCACCGGCTTCGACCGCTTTGGAGACGACCCGAGGGTCCTTGATGTCCTCCCCGCGATCGTGTCGTGCCACGAACAGCTCACGGTGCACCTCCAGGAAGGCCGTCGGGCCGTGGGCACGGAAGGAGATGAGGTCAGCGCAGGACGTCGGTGATGACGTCGGTGCCGCCGTCCTGCTGGCCGACGCCGAAGAACTCCTTGATCTTCGCTTCGGCGTAGCCGAGTGCCTGGGCCATCTCGATACGCGGTGGCACGATCAGCTCGTCGGGGTCCACCAGGACGTCGACCACGGTCGGATGTGGCTCGCGGAGTGCTCGGGCGAGGGTCGGCTCGAGCTCGTCCGGGTCGGTGATGCGGTAGCCGTGCGCACCGAAAGCCTCGGCGACGGTAGCCAGGTCACATGGCGGTAGGGCGGTCTGTTGCTCGGCGAAGCCTTCCGACTCCTCCTCGACGGTGATCAGACCCAGTTT
>JBDNIX010000117.1:0-3620 GCA_041688045.1 Nitriliruptoraceae bacterium | reverse complement strand
TGCGAGCAGTCGGCCACGCTCTCCCGGGCACCACGCAGCGCTACGACAAACGCGGCGACGCTGTCGTCGCGGCGGCGGTGCGCGACCTTCACGTGCCAACCGTGGAGGAACTCTGCGAGGACGACTGAGTCAGCTTGCGCGCTGACCAGATCCGGTCAACGGCCTCCAGCGAACTGTTGGAGGGATTTCCTGGTGATGAACCGCGCACCCGTCGCGTCGGTCTCGAAGTCGACTCTGAGCGGGGTGCAGGGGTCCCGGGCGCGTAGCAGGGGTCCTGCGAATCCGGCTCTTCGGATTTCAGTGGGGAGTGATTGCGGTGCGTAGGTCCCAGTCGGGCTTGCCGGCGTAGAGCATGTCGCATCTCGTTGTGGTGGACTGGCGGGTGGGCAGGGCGAATCGTCCGCCGGGGAGTAGCGGGGGTAGGTGATGAGACTTCGCGTCGTACTCGGGTGCGGGCTGTTGGTGCTGCTGGTGTCGTGTGTCCCGACACCGGGGGCGACGCTCCTCGAGATCACCACCAACGAGATGGTGTGTGGCGGTGTGTACAACCCGGACCTTCCGCCGTGCCGCACGGCCCCGGCTTCCCGTCCGGTCCAGGTCAGGATGGGTAGCGACTTGGTGGCGGCGGGGACGACCGGTCCCGGCGGCATGCTCGTGCTGGCTGTCCCTACGGGCGAGCTGGTCGTCTCGGTTCCGGGTGCGGAGCCATACATGAACTGTGATGCAACGACGGTCACATCTGTCACGGGCCGCACGACGCCAGTGGTGCAGACATGCACGCTGCTCTACCCGTAGCCGATTCGAACCTGCCGAGGTCGCACGAGGTGGTCCAGTCGCTGTCGGACGGACCCCCGTCCGTGAGTGACGATCCCGCGGCAGCGCTTCGTCGCGGACCCTCCCCACCAACGGTGTGCCGGACAGCGGCGACAGCCGCAACGCGTGTCCACCGAACCGGCGCTGCTCCATGACTTGGCTGCTCGCTCTACCCCAGGATCTCCTGAACGAGCGCGGCGATCGCCCCTGAGTCGTCTGCGACTGGAGCGCTGATGTGGTGGGTCTCGTCCGGGGAGGTCCACAGGGTGCCGACGGTCTCGATGCAGGCGATCGGGTCACCGTCTTTGAGGAGGAACCAGAACCGGTAGGCCGGGTTGTCGTACAGGTCGTCGGGCTCGCTCTCACCGAGGCGGGCCTTGGCGTCTTCGAACGAGCGGAAGTGGTGTTCACGGACTCCTCCGCCGTAGCCTCAGGTATCCTCCATGCCGTTTCGCCATTCCCACCTAGATTGCTCTCCGGCCGCTGTGATGGTGTTGGCCATCAGCCGGTAGCAAGCGGCGGCGATGGTCGGAGCGGGGGAGGTCGGTGTCCTCAGAACCGCTCGGGACTCGAGCTCGAGCAGTGCTCGGTCGGGGTCGGCTATCCACGCTGCCCACAGTGTCGGCCACCTCTTGGTGTTCGAACCTGTGGTGGTGAACGGGCTGATGTGGGCGCTTCCTTCACGGTTGAGGCTGATGCAGCGGGACCAGTCCGGCCGGTCTCGATCGACGAACGTGAGGGCATCAGCGGTGCCGCCGCCTTGGTGGCTCTCGAAGAGCAGCAGCTGCGGGTGGCGCCGAGTGAGCCGCGCAGCGGCTTCCCACGACGCGTTCTCGATCGGCTGGGGCTGCCATGGCGGGTTGAGCGGTGGGGCGGAAGCTTCGGCATCGGCGTCGATGCCCGCTGCCCACCGCTGAAGCTCGTCAAGCGTGGTGAAGCCGCCGGCGTCGATCTCGTAGGAGTAGCCGTTTCCACCCGATCCATCGCAAACGCGTTCGTCGGGGTAGTCCCACTCTGATTCGAGGGTTCCGCCAGCGCTGAAGCCGAGTGGTTCGACCCACGGGTCCAAGACCTGCACCGGTCCGCCGTTTTCGCGGTAGAGCAAGGTCGCGGCCCGCCAGCTGTAGCCGTGCCGGCACACAGCGATGGCTCGCACCGGGTCGTCACCATTGTCGGCCAGGTGCCCGTACCGGAACCGGAACTCCTCCGAGGTCGCAGCATCGGACTCAGCGAACACGGCAGTGTCGAGGTAGACGAAGCGGTCCGGTCGGGTGAGCAGTCCGGTCCAGAGTTCAACCAGGTTCGTCGCGTCGCACACGGGGTAGGGCGCTGACGCGAGGAGACGGTCCGGTAGCGCCTCGTGCACACCGTTGTTTCGCCCGGGTGCGCACAGCACGACCCGCACCGCGCTCAGCGTTGAGTCACGCCGTTCGGTTTGCCAGGCCAGCAACTGCAGCCGCATCAGCTGGTAGACGGGGTCTCGGATCAGGTCGGCGTGGTGGACGTCGTGTCGGATCGGAGAATCCGGGTCATCGAGGAAACGCCGGTAGTTCCGGAGCCGCAGCGGCAGCTTGGCGGCGTTGTAGGTCTCGTCGCGGTAGTCCTCGGTGTACTTCCATTCGATCAGCGCGAGTTCTTCGTCTCCGGTCGAGGTGCGGTAGCGGATGACGGCATCAACACTGGTGTTATTCGTTCCCCGGTGGCCCGGGCCGCCTCTCCACTCACCGAGGGGGTCGTCGTGGCCGATCCACTCGAACGCGACGAGCGCGTCCGGAGCTTCTGGGGTTCCCACGGCAAGCGGCTCGGCCATGTCGAGCACCCCGCTGAAGGTCCGACGGATTGCATCTGGGTTGAACGCCATCGGTGTCAGCGCGTTGACGCACTGCACCTGAGACGACAACAGATGGTTGTTCGGCCCGCCATCGATCGAGTCGTGCCACGCGATGGCCGCGGTGCGGAACCACCCGAATGACCACAACGCGTCGGGCAACACGTTGAGATGTGCGTACCGCTCGGGCAGACACCAGTCGTAGGAACCGCGGTGCTTCACCGGCCCGGGGCCACGGGCGGCTGCGGGCAGCAGCATCGTGTTGTGCTTCCAGTGGACCGCCGCAGCGGCGGCCTCGTCGCGAAAGCTCATGCGCATGACAGGTAGCCGTCGCTGTCGACACGCCACCACTGCATCGCATCAACACCCGCGGAACGGTACGAGGCGATCGTGTTGGCCACGAGCCGAGCCCGGGCGAGCGCGTTGGGCGATGGGGTTCCGGCCCCGATGAGCAGCACCGGCACCACCTGCGGGTTCGCGACTAGCGGCGTGCCGGCCCGACCGAGCCCGAGGCGTTGTCGCTGTTCGACCATCCGGTCGACAATCGCCTGATGGTTTGCGTCGCAGCCCACCCAGGCAGCGAAGAGTTCTGCGTACATCTGCACCTGCAGCGGCCCCGCGGTGATCCCCTTCGACGCGGAAGCCGGCTTTGCTTCGACCGCATACCGGACCTGGCCGTCGGTGCACAGAAAGTCACAGCCCGCGCCTTTCGGCAGGGGCGGTGGCCACCACGATGCAGAGATATTGACCTGCTGAAGCGCCGCAGCGAAGCGCGAGTTCCTCGCGGCGATCCACCCTGTCCGGTGGGCTTCGGACGCGAACCCGACGTTCGCTTCGCGGTCCACGAGTCGCAGGTCCGGGCACCACGACTCGTTGCCTGAGCGGTCTCCCGCAGCGAACGACGCATGGACCCGACCCTCACCCTCGAAGAACGACCGATTCTGTCGAACTCGTGCGGCGGCAGCATCGAGGAAGGCGA
>JBDNIX010000116.1:0-7207 GCA_041688045.1 Nitriliruptoraceae bacterium | reverse complement strand
GGTCTGCAGGTGGTAGTCGACCCACAGGCCCCCCATGGTGTAGTGGGGAGCCGGATAGATCCGCATCGGCATCTCGTAGGGGTTCTCGCCCGTGATGCGCTCGTACATGTCGAACAGGTTGCTGTACTTCTCGGCGATCGCCTCACGGCCCAGGCGCTCGATGGCGTCGGCGAAGTCCAGGTAGACCCCGTTCTTCAGCGGTCCCACTCCCCGCCCTTCGTCGACGACGACCTTGGCGGCCCGCGAGGAGATGTCGCGGGGCGCGAGGTTGCCGAATGTGGGGTACTTACGCTCAAGGTAGTAGTCCCGGTCCTCTTCAGGGATGTCCCGCGCCGCGCGGGTCTCGTCCGGGTCGTTGGGGACCCAGATCCGACCGTCGTTGCGCAGCGACTCGGACATCAAGGTCAGCTTGGACTGGAACTCGTCGGACGACGGGATCGCCGTCGGGTGGATCTGTGTGTATGACGGGTTGGCGAAGAACGCACCCTTGCGGTGGGCACGCCACGCGGCCGTGACGTTCGAGGACATCGCCATGGTGGACAGGTAGAAGGCGTTGGCGTACCCACCCGTGCCGAGCACGACAGCGTGTGCCGAATGGCGGCTGATCTCGCCGGTGACGAGGTCGCGGGTGATGATGCCGACAGCCTTGCCGTCGACCACGACAAGCTCGAGCATTTCCGCGTTGGTGTGCAGCTCGACGGTCCCGGCCTGGACCTGCCGGGACAGGGCCTGATACGCGCCCAGCAGCAGCTGCTGGCCCGTCTGTCCCCGGGCATAGAACGTCCGACTGACCTGTGCACCACCGAACGACCGGTTATCGAGCAACCCGCCGTATTCGCGGGCGAACGGAACGCCCTGGGCCACACACTGGTCGATGATGTTGTTGGACACCTGCGCCAGGCGGTAGACGTTGGCCTCGCGTGAGCGGTAGTCGCCGCCCTTCACGGTGTCGTAGAACAACCGGAAGACGGAGTCACCGTCCGAGTGGTAGTTCTTGGCTGCGTTGATCCCACCCTGGGCGGCGATGGAGTGCGCTCGACGGGCGGAGTCGTGGTAGGTGAACGCCTTGACCCGGTACCCGAGTTCGCCGAGCGTCGCCGCTGCGGAAGCCCCCGCCAGGCCCGTCCCCACCACGATGATCTCGAACTTGCGCTTGTTCGGCGGGTTCACCAGCTTCATGTCGAACTTGTGGTTGTCCCACAGGGTTTCGATGGGGCCGTCGGGGACCCGTGAGTCAAGAACCGTCATCGGTTGCTACGCCTCGAAGGGGAGGCGGGCGGGATCGAACGGGAGGCGGGCGGGATCGAACGGGAGGCGGGCGGGATCGAACGGGAGGCGGGCGGGATCGAACATCCGGGAGGCGTCACGAGATGACGCCGGTCAGCACGGCGATCGGGAAGGACAGGTTGCCACCCACGACCACCACGGTGAAACCGACGGCCAGCGACCGCCGCCAGTGGTTGAAACGCCGGTTGTTCCAGCCCATGGACTGAAACAGGCTCCACACCCCGTGAAAGAGGTGCACGCCGAGCGCCAGGTTGGCAACGAGATAGAACGCGGAGACGATCGGCACCTCGAAGCTGGCCACGACCTTGTCGTAGACGGACGATCCTGCTGGCGCGGGGTTGACCCACCCCCAGGTCAGATCGGCGAGGTGGTACACGACGAACAGCAACACGATCACGCCGGTCCAGCGCATCGTGCGCGCCGCGAAGTCGGCCGCAATGTAGTCGCGTTTCGACCGATAGGCACTGGGGCGTGCACGTCGATTCATCTGCGTCAGTTGGACCGCGGCGACGACGTGGACGATCAGCGCCGCCAGCAGGATCACGCGCAGCAGGTTCAGGGTGCCACTCGCTGGCAAGATGGGGTACAGCAGGCGCCGGAGAAACTCGGCGTACTCATTGAAGGCATCGGCGCCCTGGTAGAGCTTCAGGTTGCCGATCATGTGGGCCAGCACGTACCCCATGAACACCACGCCGGTGATGGCCATCAGGTATTTCTTGCCCAGAGCCGATCGATACAACTCGAGGATGAACGGCGTGCGGGAGCGGGATGAGGCTCCGGCGCTGTCTGAGACCTTGGTCGCCATACGGTGCGCTGCTCCTGGTGCGATCGGCCGGGATTGAGTCGATGCTATCACCGGCCGATTGGCCACCATCCCGTCGTGGCTCCGCACCATCGCTTCGGACCCCGACGCACCGGTGGACGTCCGTGGACGTGCGGGCCCGTGCCTGCTTGCATCAGGTTCGAGGATCCGGAGGAGAGCCCGGTCAGGAGAGGGAAGCCGATGCAGCCGTCCACCGACATGACCCCGTTCGAAGCCGTCAACTACTTCTTCCACCGCGCCGCCGCAATCAACGGACTCGACGACAGCGCGATCGACGTCCTGTCCGGAACCTTTCGTGAACTGCGCGTCCAGGTGCCGTTCAAGCGCGACGACGGATCGATGGAGGTCGCCTACGGGTACCGGGTGCAGCACAACGGCGCCCGCGGCCCCTACAAGGGGGGCATCCGCTATCACCCCGATGCCAACATCGACGAGGTCCGCGCGCTCGCCTCGTTGATGACCTGGAAGACCGCACTGGTCGACGTACCGTTCGGTGGTGCCAAAGGTGGGGTCCAGGTCGACCCGACGACCCTGAGCCAGCGTGAACTCGAGCAGGTGACGCGCCGCTACACGGATCAGATCGGGCACATCATCGGTCCGACCCGCGACATCCCTGCGCCGGACATGAACACCAACGCCCAGGTCATGAGCTGGATCCTCGATCAGTACGGACGCAAGAAGGGGCACACGACCCAGATCGTGACCGGTAAGCCCATCGCTCTCGGCGGCTCGTTTGGCCGTGAGGAGGCCACCGGTCGTGGCGTGGTTGTCACCATGGAGGAGGCCGTCCGCGACCTCGCCCTCGGCGATCCATCCGAGATCTCCATCGCCATCCAGGGGTTCGGCAACGTCGGTTCCTGGGCGGCCCGGATCGCTGCGGAGCGCGGGTACCGGGTGGTCGCCGTGTCCGACATCAACGGTGGCATCTACTCCCCCGATGGCCTGAAGATCGACGAGGTCCTGGCACATCTGTCCGACACCGGCTCCGTGATCGGGTTTCCCGGCTCCAAAGCCGTCTCCAACGAAGCCATTCTGGAGCTGGCTGTCGACGTGCTGATCCCGGCCGCCCTCGGCGAGGTCATCACCCACCACAACGCCGCACGGGTGCAGGCCAAGCTCATCGTCGAAGGGGCCAACCATCCGGTCACACCGGTCGCGGACTACGCGCTGACCGATCGGGGCGTGTTCATCGTCCCCGACATCCTGGCAAACGCCGGCGGTGTCACGGTGAGCTACTTCGAGTGGGTCCAGAACAGCCAGGAGATCCGCTGGGAGCACGAAGACGTCAACCACCGCCTGGAACTCAAGCTGCAACGTGCCTACAACCAGTGCCGCGCATTCCAGGCATCACACGCCGATGAGGGCCTGAGCTTCCGCGAAGCCGCGTTCGCCTTGGCGGTCGACCGCGTGGTCGAGGCAGCCACACTCCGCGGGTACCTCTAGCCCACGGGTCGCAAGCCGGTGAGAGCAGCTCAGCCTCCGAACAGCCGGTTGAGAAGCTTCTCCGCCCCCTTGGGTCCGAGGTCGGACGGGTCGAGGTCGGCGGGGAGCTGGTTCGGAGCCTGGTCGGCCACGGTCCGCAGCACGTCGCGCGCGGTCGGATTTACCAGAGCGACGCCACCGACCCGCACGGTGGGAACGGTCTCGTTGCCGCGAGCGACCGAGCGAACGAACTCCGCACCATCTGGATCATCCCAGATGTTGACGCGGTCGAAGGGCAACTCGTGGCGCTCCAGACCGCGCAGCAACCCCGAGCAGAAACCACAGCCTGGTCGCCAGTAGACGGTGACGAGCTCTGGTGGCGGGAGCTGAGAGGGTGACGGGGGGTCGGGCGATGACGGGCGGTCGGACATGTTGGGGGATCCTTCAGGGAGACCACCCGGACGAGGCGTCCGGTGTCACACTGAACGCGTCAGCACCCGAATCGCTTCCATCACGACCTCCGGCCGCTCTCGCTGTATCGAATGCCCGGCACCGTAGATCACCGTCGCGGTGACGCCGTCACCGGCGGCACGGGTCACCTCGGCGATGGTGGCCGGCGACAGTAGGGCGCCTTGATCCGGGTCGGCGCCCAGGAGATGCACCTTTCCGGACCAGCGCGGGACCGTCCATCGGACATCCCAGGGTTCGTTGTGATCCATCACGGCATCGATCACATCCGGGGTGACCGCGGCCAGGCCCAGCACCTTGCGCTGCACATCCCGCTCCGACCACGTCGGGTTCGCTGACCGGATCGTGGCAGCATCGCCGTGGCGCATCGACGCCTTGATGCTCTCGCGGAGCGGTTCGCGCTGCGCCGGGGGCAACTCCAGGACCGGGTCGATCATCACCGTGGCCGGGATGTGCTGGTCACCCGCGAGCACCGCGGCGATGGATCCACCGAGGGAATGGCCCACCAGCAGGTCCCATCCGGATCCGAGCTGTGCGACGTCCGCGGCCAACGTCACGACACGGTGGTCGACGGCCGTCGGGCTCCGACCGTGGCTGCGCAGATCCGGAGCCGCGACCATCCAGCCGTCGTCGGCCAGTTCGGAAGCGATTCGCCACCAGGATCCGGCGTCCGACGACAGCCCATGGAGCAGTAGGGCCCGGCGCTCTCCGAGCGGATTCCACACGCTGGTCTGGAGCCTGACAGGGGCACTCATCCGGTCGGGGCCAGGAGGCCGACAGCGGACTTGGCCCGCGCGAGCGTCGGTCCCGCGATCTCACGCGCCCGGTCGGCACCGACCTTCAGCAGCCGCTCGATCTCGGCCGGATCGCTGGCGAGCTCGCGGTAGCGCTCCTGGATCGGACGGACCATCTCGACGACGCTCTCGGCAACGGCACCCTTGAAGGTGCCGTACCCCTGTCCGTCGTACTCGGCAGCCAGCTCCGCGATCTCCCGTCCGGTGACCGCCGACAGGATCTCCAACAGGTTGGACACCCCGGGCTTCTCTGCGCGATCGAAGCGGATATCGGTGGCTGAGTCGGTGACGGCACTCTTGAACTTCTTCTCCATGCGCTTGGGGTCGTCCAGGAGATTGACGATGCCCTTGTCCGACGACGTCGACTTGGACATCTTGTTCGTCGGGTCCTGCAGGTCCATGACGCGTGCCGCCGCCGGGGGGTGGATCGCCTTCGGCAGCGTGAACACGGGGCTGTCGTAACGGTGGTTGAACCGCTGGCCGATGTCACGTGCCAACTCGATGTGGTGACGTTGATCCTCGCCGACCGGAACCTCGTCCGTGTGGTAGAGCAGGATGTCGGCGGCCTGCAGCACGGGGTAATCGAACAACCCCACGCTGACGGCCTCCGACTTGCCCTCGGACTTCTCGCGGAACTGCGGCATCTTGCGCAGTTCACCGAAGCCGGCGACGCAGTTGAACAACCAGGTGCATTCGGCGTGTTCGTGGAGATGCGACTGGACGAACAGAATCGATCGCGTGGGGTCGATGCCCACCGACAGCAGCACCGTGGCCGCATCCAGCGTGCGCTGCCTGAGTGTGGCCGGATCGTGTTCCGCCGGAGAGGTGATCGCGTGGAGATCGACCACGCAGTAGACGCAGTCGGCTCGGTCCTGCATCCCGACCCAATTGACCAGCGCACCCAGATAGTTGCCGAGGTGCAGCTCGCCCGACGGTTGGATGCCGGAGAACACGCGGGTCACGACGGGCCTCGATGGTTGGAGCGGTGTCGTCGGCGCAAACGTAGCGGCACCGCCAGGGCCACTAGCTTCGCGCTGCCGTTGCCGCAGGAGCCGACACTCGTCATGTCCACGACCCCCATCTCCGTGCCGGACCTTCGCGATCGTGGCCTTCGCCTGCGGGCACCGAACGACGACGATGTGACCACCATCACCCGGTTGTGTCAGGACCCGGAGATCCAACGCTGGACCCGGGTCCCTTCCCCGTACACGGAGGCGGACGCGCGGTCCTTTCTCCAACTCCACGCGGATGGGCTACGCAGCGGGACGGGCATCCACCTGCTGGTGGTCGACACCACGTCGGGGGGAGTCCTGGGAGCCGTCGGTGCCGACATCGATCACCGGGATTTCAGTGCCGAGGTGGGCTACTGGGTCGCGCCCGGGGCCCGGCGGCGTGGCGTTGCATCCCGCGGGGCTCGAATGCTGCTGCGATTGCTGTTCCACACCTTGGACGTCCGGTATGTGATGCTGCACGCCGCGGTGGACAACCCGGCCTCGAACGCTGTGGCCCGCAAGCTCGGATTCACCCACGAGGGCACGAGCCGCGACGCCATGCTGATCGGACCGACGGGTGATCCAACGGCGCCACGGGGAGATGCAAACCTCTGGGGCCAGCGGCCTGGCGAACTCACGGAGTCGAACGGCATCGGTTGGGATCAGGGCCCGGGCAGCGGAGGCACCGGGAGCGATCCAGAAGGTGGCGAACCGAGGGGTCCTCTGCTGGGACCGATGTCGGATCAGCAGCGTTTCCGGAATGCACCTCGCCACACCTCGACCTGATGCTCGACGTGCCGGCCCGGCGACCGCGGGCCGACGCGCCGCAGCGTGGCGGGCAAGCCCGAGGACGATCCCGGCGCGCTGCTGCACCTGGCCGAGGTCGACGTCGAGGAACTGTTGATCACCTCACAGCATGTCGGCGACCGCGGCGCGCTCTTCCTGCAGTTCCGCGACCGTGGCATCGAGTTTTCCCTGTGTGAAGTCGGATAGGTCCAGTCCCTGGACGATGCGGTACGAACCGGCACCGTCCGTCGTGACGGGGAAGCCGGAAATGATGCCCTCAGGGACGCCGTACGAACCGTCCGATGGGACGGCCATCGATACCCAGTCCCCGTCGGGGGTCGGGTTGCCGCCACACCAATTCGCGACGTGATCGATCAGGGCATTCGCCGCTGACGCCGCGGACGAGGATCCGCGCGCGTCGATGATGGCCTTGCCACGCTGCTGCACGGTCGTCAGGAACTCGCCCTCCAACCACGCACGGTCGGTGATCACCTCGGGCAGCGGCTTGCCGGCGATCCGGGCGTTGTCGACATCGGGGACCATCGTCGGTGAGTGGTTGCCCCAGACCGCGAGGTTGGTCACATCCGAGACGGAGACACCGGCCTTCTTGGCGAGCTGGCTCTTGGCCCGGTTCT
>JBDNIX010000115.1:0-4716 GCA_041688045.1 Nitriliruptoraceae bacterium | reverse complement strand
GCCGGCATCTGAACGGTTGTGCAACAGGTATCCGCGTGTGTGGTGCACGTGGCGGTTACGCATGGTGGCTGTGACGGGACTGGGCGTTGAGGACGAGCGGCTCGTGTTTGGTGGTGGCGGGTGAGAGCGTTCAAAGTGAAGTTGCCGTCGGGTGACCGGTATTGGACGGTGCTCGACGACGACCTGGCCGTGGTTGGCGAGGCTGACGCGTTTTTGCGGCATGTGCGGTTCGGTCGTGACGGCTCGGAGCTGACGACGAAGTCCTACGCGGGCGGGATCGCGTTGTTCTTGCGATGGTGTGATCGCACTGGCCGTCATTGGCATGACGGGGTTGAGCATCTTGGGTTGTTCATGGTGTGGCTGCGCCACGCAGGACCGGAGGTGAGCGGGGTCGACGCTTCGCTGGTTGAGACGGGCGAAGTGCTCTCTGGCCCGGGCCGGGACCCGGTGCGCGGCGCCCGCCGGGTCAACGGCGTGTTGGCCGCGGTCCGAGGGTTCGTGGTGCACGCGGTTGACTCGGGCCAGGCACCGGCTTATCTGGTCCCGTTGCTCTATGAGCTGGCCAGCGAGCGTGACCTGCCTGAACGGGCACAACGCGAAGATGGCCCGATGTCGTGGCGGATGCGAGCCCGTCACCGCTTGCAGGAACCGGAGACGGCGGTGGACCGGGCCAGCGACGCCGAGATCGTGGCGCTGCTGGGTGCGTGCGGGTCGGCCAGGGACCGGCTGATGGTGTTGTTGATGGCTCGAGCGGGGCTACGCCGGGGCGAGTTGTGCGGGCTACGGCGCAGCGACGTCCATCTGGGTTTGGACTCGCGTCTGCTGGGTTGTGAGATCGAGCGGGCTCATGTGCATGTGGTTCGGCGCGACAACCCCAACGGCGCGTGGGCCAAGTCTCGTCGTCAACGGACAGTCCCGTTGGACTTTTTGGTCGTGGGGGCTTTCGACACCTACGAGTTCGAGCGCCTGGAGGTGCCCGAAGCCCAAGACAGCGATTTCTTGTTGGTCAACTTGTTCCGCGGGCCGGTGGGCGCGCCGATGCGACCAGACGCGGTCAACGAGTTGATGACGGCGTGTTCGCGGCGGGCGGGTCTTTCCCGATCGGTGTCGCCCCATCAGCTCCGTCACGCGTTCGGCAGCAACGTGGCCGACTCGGGCGGCAGTCTCGACGAGGTCGCCGAACTGTTGGGTCACGCCTCGATGAGTTCGTCGCAGGTGTATCTGCATCCGGACCCGGTCCGGCTACGTGATGCGGTCGATCGCGTACCAAGCCCGCGACAACAGACAGGAACCAACCAATGACCGTCCCCCTCCACGCTGGCGGCGACGTTGTCGTCTCGACGGCCGACGTTTCGCACGTGTTCGCCACAACGGACCGCGTGGGCGGGCATGCCGTTCGCCTTGGCGCGCTGGTCGACCCGGTGTTCCTCACTGAGGCGGGGTGGGACCCGGCCAGCACAGTGTTGTCTCCACCGCCATCTCATCGGCTGCTGGGCCGCCAGGTGTGCCGCGCGAAGCAATGTTGGACCACCGCACCGGCCCGGTCCCGGATCTGTGCGTCGTGTCGGCGTCGACTTGACCGTCATGGGCTCGGCTCCGACGAGATCGATGTGCTGGCGGTCCGCACCGGCTGGTCGCAGGGGCCGGGCCTGTGCGCGGTGACGGGTTGTGGACGGGAATGGCTGTCATCTGTTCGAGGGTTGTGCGGAGCCCATCTCGACCAAGCGGACGCGCTCGGGGTCGGCGTAGCCGAGTTCAGTCTGCATCCAGCGGCCCGGCCGCTTGCTGGGTGGGGCCCGTGCGAGGTTGTGGCCTGTGTGCAGCAGCGACGTCATTGCGACGGGGTTTATTGCGAGCCCCACCAACTACGACTCCGCCGCGCCCGGCGAGAGGATCGCTTCGACGAGCAGCGGTGGCGCCTGACCGAGACGCCTGTCGGGCGCGGCGGACAGATCAGCTTCCGGGGACTTGCACCGGTGGTGGTCGCCGAGGTGTTGGTCGGGTTGCAGCAACGCAGCCGGGTCGACGGTGTCAAGACCAAAGAGTCCGACTTGCGGCGGTGGTGTAACGAACTGCGCGCACAGCAGGTGCTCACCCTCGCCGACTACGTCATGGACGCGGTCCGCGACCCGACGTTCCAGTCGTTGTGCAACTCGGTGAGCGCTCACGCCCGCCGCGCGCTGGCCAGTCCCGAGACCGAGATCGCCAACAACGAATGGGACCTGGTGGTGTTCGGTCACACCGGCACCCTGTCGTTCACGAACATCACCCAGCCCTGGCTGCGTGAGGTCGCCAAGCGTTGGGCGGCCGATGACCTACCCAAGCGCCGGTCGACCGCGTCCCGAGGCGGCCTGGCCGTGCGTCACCACTTGGGCTGTGTGGCCCGGTTGTCGCAGAGCCTGCGGATGCGCCCCGACCGCGGCGAGGTTCCCGCCGATCTGGACAGGCCAGCAATGGAAGCCTTCTTGAACCGGCTCGCCTACCTCCAAGGCGCCGACAAGATCAGTGCCGATGCCCGGATCCGTGCGTGCCGGGAAGTGCGCTCGGTTCTGAGCACGGCTCGGGCCATGGGCCTGACCCGCCCCGGCGGGCCAGCGGCCGGCCTGGGCGAGGACTTCACGATCGGTGTCGCCGATGTGCCCAACAAGCCCGAGCCGGCTGAGCCCGGCCGTGATCTTCCGGTCGAGATCATGCGTCAGGTCTGCGCCCGTCTCGACGAGTTGCGTTCGCCGGTGATGCGCTGCGCCATCGAGTTGGCCATCGACACCGGCCGTCGGCCAGAGGAGCTCTGCACCCTGGGCGTGGACTGCCTGGCCCGCGACGGCGACGGAGCAGCGGTGCTGGTCTATGACAATCACAAAGCCAACCGGCTGGGCCGGCGTCTGCCGATCAGCGAGAACACCGCCCGGCTGCTCATCGACCAGCGCGACTATGTGCGAGCGCGCTGGCCCGACACACCGCTCGGCGAGTTGAAACTGTTCCCCACCGATCGGCGCAACCCCGACGGGACCAAGGCCATCACCGCGTTCAGCCTCTCGTTCGCGCACCGGACATGGGTCAAACAAATGCCGGTGCTGTTGACCACCAATGGCGTTGAGTTCGACAAGGCCAAGATTGTTCTCTACGCCTACCGGCACACCTACGCGCAACGCCACGCCGACGCCGGGGTCGGCATCGACGTTCTTCGTGAGCTCATGGACCACCGCAAGCTTGATGCGACCAAGGCGTACTACCGGGTCGGCGAGAACCGGCGCCGAGAGGCCGTTGACCGGGTCGCTGCGATGCAGTTCGACCGGCACGGCAACCGGATCTGGCGAACCGCGCAGCAACTACTCGACTCCGAGCACACCCGCCGCGCCATCGGCGAGGTCGCCGTCCCGTTCGGAATCTGCGCCGAACCATCCAACGTTCAAGCCGGCGGCAACGCCTGCCCGTTTCGGTTCCGGTGCGCGGGCTGTGACCACTTCCGCACCGACGTCTCCTACCTGCCAGATCTGCAGGCCTACCTCGACGATCTCCTACGCAACCGGGAACGAGTCCTCGCCGCCACCGGCATCGACGAATGGGCACGAACCGAAGCCATGCCCTCCCAGGACGAAATCGCCCGTGTCCGTCGACTCCTCGCCCGAGTCCACACCGGCCTCGACGACCTCACCAACGACGAACGAGCCCACATCGATGTCGCTGTCGCAGCGGTCCGGGGCCACCGGTCTGTCATGATCGGCATGCCCCGTGTCCGCCAGGTCGCACCCGACCTCCGCCCCGAACGACCCGCATGACCAACACCACCCGCAGCGATGCAATGACCCAAGGACGGCGAGCCGACACCGCACGCCGTCGCCAACGCGTGCTCAAAGCCCTCAACGACGCCACCAACAACGGCGAACCAATCAGCGTCAGCGGCATCGCCCGGCGTGCCGGAGTGGACCGCAGCCTCCTCTACCGCCACCGCGATCTTCTCGAACGAATCCATGCCGCCGAAGCCCAACCACCCAACACTCCCGGCGTCGGACCCGCCGTCAGCCGGGCGTCTCTACAAGCCGACCTGGCCAACGCGCACCAACGCGCCGTCCGCCTCGCAGCACGCGTTCACCAACTCGAACAACGTCTCTCCGAAACCCTCGGCGAACAAGCATGGCACGAGTCCGGTCTCGGCGTTCCCGACGACATCGACCGGCTCAAACAACAGATCAACACCCTCGAACAACACACCATCGACCTGCGACTCCAACTCGAAGAACGCGACGACGACCTCGCCGCCGCCCGAGCCGCCAACAGAGAACTCATGACACGACTCAACACCCCGCAGGCCACGCCATGAACACCCACGTGCACCACACCTGTCGCGGTCCTCAAGCCCTCAACACGACACCGCTGACCTACCCAAATGCACAGATCCGTGTCTCTCGCCGGCGCCGGACCCCCGGAGAACCAACACCACTCAACCCTGAACTACCAAACACCCGCCAGCTGGGAAACCAGCTACCGTCAAACCCAGGCCCACAGGGCCGCCTAAACCACGTGACCGGCACACGGGGGGAAGCTCACAGGGACACCGTCATGGCCGTTACTGATAGCCACCAGCAGAGAATCAACGAGCACTTAGGTGAACTTGTCTCTGATGCCAAGGTGGTCTTTCGCGGGGAGCCCCCTGAGTGGGCAATGAAGGGCGACGCGACAGTCCATGCAGATGTCGAGACAAACGGACTGATCGCG
>JBDNIX010000114.1:0-12048 GCA_041688045.1 Nitriliruptoraceae bacterium | reverse complement strand
TGCACACGCTCCTCGACCGCGACCACATGCCGGCAGAACTCCTGACGCATCTGACCGGCGGGAAGCTCTGGCTCGATGCCGACAGCGCCCGCCAATTGACGGACGCTCGAGGAGCCGACCTTCGAGCCATCGTCCTCGACACGTCAGGACGGGTCGTTGGTGTCGGGCGACGTCGGCGTTTCGCTCCCGGCTGGCTGACCGATGCCACCCTGGCTCTGCACGACACCTGTAGCCATCCGGGATGCCGCACCGCCGCCCGGCGCTGCGACATCGACCATGCGCGCCCCTGGAACCCGACGGATCTGAAGCGGCCACCGGGTCGCACCGACGTCGATCAACTCGCTCCTCTGTGCGAACATCACAACCACCGCAAGGAGGCGGACGGCTGGCGCGTCGAACAGTCGGCTGACGGCTCGCGCAGGTGGGTGCATCCCCGCAGCGGCCTGGCCACCACGACCAGACCGGCGACCTGGCGCGCTCCGCCAGGATGATCGGGCCACCGCGGGCCGTCCTCAGATCGCGGCGAACCAGCCCATGGCACCCCGGTCGGCCAGGTGGTGCTGGTGCGGATGGAACATGTAGCGGCCGGGTTCGGGCAGCGTGAACTCGAGAATCGCCCGCTCCCCCTGCCCCAGCGTGATCGTGTCGGTGTGCTCGGTCGGCTCCAGCGACGTGCCCGACCGGAAGACATCGAAGGTCTGGGCGTGCAGATGGAACGATCCGACCGGCTCGTACTCCAGCATGTTGAGCAGATAGACGCGGATCAGCTCACCGGCGGGAACCTTGATCGGATACTTGTGGAAGAAGCCGGCCACACCGTTCCAACAGGCGAATTCGTTGCGGCCGTCGCCGTCCACGTCCCAACCATTGAGGATCAGGACCACCTCATGGGCCTCCGGCCGTCCACCCGGGGGATCGATGATCATCGCACCGAACAGCCCCCGGCCGATGTGCTCTGCCAGCGGAGAGGTGTGGCAGTGGTAGGGATGGACGCCGAAAGGTTCGGCCACCACCTCGTAGGTGAAGGCGGAACCGGGCGGGATCGGCTCCCAGCCGTCCATCTGTGGCGAGTGGCGACCGTGCAGGTGCACGTTGTGAGCGTGGGAGGTGCGATTGGCCAGATGGAGCCGGAGCGTGTCGCCTTCGGTGGCTCGCAGAATCGGTCCTGGTACCGAGCCGTCATACGTCCACGCGTCGACGATGCTGTCGTCGGCAACCTCGATCTGCCGCTGAGTGACGGACACATCGACCTCACGAACGACGCCCTGACGTCCATCGAACGGCTCGGGATAGGTGACCACCGCAAGGGCGTCCTCTCGCAGCCCGGGCGGTGGAGCCGCTGCATGGCCGTAGATCCCGGAGCCGGCCGCCGCCGTGCTCTGGACCAGTCCCCCGGCGTAGTGTTCCTCGGTCGCCTCGGCGGCCGCGTGGCGGTGCGGGATGAGCTCGCGACCCAGGAGGCCACCGCCCAGGACCGCCACCCCGGAGTAGCTCACCCGGCGCAGGACGCCGCGACGGCTGAGTTCCCGCGGTTGCTCGATGTCGTCCGAGGGATCGCTCATCAGCCGGCTGCGGACAAGCCGCCGGTCAGCGCCGTGATCAGCACGAAGGCCGCGATGCCCCCACCGACGAACGTCGCGGTCAGCCACCGCGGCAGGGAGGACCCGCCGACGAGATAGCCGGCCGCGCCGACGACCGGGACGAACAGCACCCCGAGGGTCCAGCCGACCGCAGCACCGGTCCCGAGCGTCTGAGCGGTCGCTCGGCGTCCGATGTCCCAGAGCGACACCGCCAACCACGCGGCCAGGATCGCAAACGGCAGGACCGTGGCATAGAGACCGAGAAAGACCTGTAGCGCACCCATCACGACTCCGTTCGTCGGACGACCGTATCGTTGGTCACAAGAGCCCCCCGACGACCGCCGCCACACCCACGACCACGAGCAGCACCACCGTTGCGCCCACGACCGTCACCCATCGCAACCATCGAGGGAGATCCCCGCGGCCGGCCAACAGGTAGCCCGCGGCGCCGAGGAAGGGCACGACCAGCACGCCGGCGGTCCACCCCGCCTTGGCCGCGGGTGCCAGGTCCTCACGTCGCGCCACATCGATCAGGGCCAGCGCGACCCATGCCGCGAACAAGGTGAAGGGCAGCAACCAGCCCACCACCCCGAAGAAGGCGGACGGCCCGCCCAGACCCAGCGGGACATTCCCCACCGTGATCACGGGGCCACGACCGACGTCGATGCCGTCCGGGCGTTCCGGTGTCGTGATCGCCGCGAGGTCGAGGTCATAGCTCTCGAACACGTCAACGGCGGGGACCACCGGGGCGTCGACGCCGCCGGGAAGCGGCACCTGTGTCGGAGGGGCCGGTGTGTCGCGGTAGTCGTTCTGGGTCCGCAACCCGAGTTCGGCTTCGGCGACCAGCCCGATGAACGACCAGGTGGAGGCCAGTTCCATACGCGACGGCAGCCGAAGCGATCCACGATCCGGGTCGGCCGGTCCCGAATGAGCTCCGGCCACGGCGTCCGGCCCACACCCGGCGATGATTTCCAGACCCGACGGGACCGTGCGCCGATGCTCGTTGTCCGCGAAACAGTTCCCGCCGAGCGCCGGACCGGACACCGCCATATCGGCATAGCCCGATGCCTCGATGTGGTTGTCCCGGACCACGTGACCGCCGCTCATCCAGAAGTTGCGTGAGAGATTCGGGATGATGGCCACACCTGCGCGATCGTGGTTCACGATCCGGTTGCGTTCGACCAGGCTGTCCAGACCACCGGCGAGTACCACGCCGTTGCCGAAGGTCGCCCATTGCAGGTCAAGGGCCGGGGCGTCCCGGTTGTCGTTGTCGTGGATCAGGTTGCCCATGATCGTGACGCGGCCGAAGGGTGCCAGTCGTTGCGAATCCAGCGTATTGGGCACGATCCCGGAGATGTTGTCACGCCACACCGAATTCAGCAGGTAGACATCCGACGAATTGGTCCCCGAGTAGCCGAGCCCGTTGTTCTCCGCCACGATGTCGGTGATGACCGCGTTGCACGGGTCGCACTGCCCGATGTAGAAGCCAGCGTCGCCGGAGCCGCTGGCATAGCTGTGCTCGAACAGCCCGTCATCGGCGTCATAGGCATAGATGCCATAGATGCCGTTGTTGTAGGCCGTCAGGTAGGACCCTCGAAAGCCGGTCAGCGACGTCCAGTACATGCCATTCCCCGTGGCATTGCGGACGGTGAGGTTTTCCACGGCGACACCGTCAGCGGCCTGGACGTTGATGCCGAAAGAGCGCTCATGCTCCCCGTCGATGACCACGGTGTTGCGGTCGGTCCCCCGAATCGTCAGGTAGGGCGTCGTGACGTCGACCTGCTCCTTGTAGACATAGCTGCCGTCCACTGCCAGGTTCTCCGGAACCTGCGGCGCCGGGGCGATGAGAACGAGGTCCCCGGGCTCGGCGGCGTCCACGGCGTTCTGGATCGTCGCATGTTCGTCGGGGACCTGTCGCGTCGTGCCGGTCCACTCGGTGACCGGGTTGTCGGGTGCTGCCTCTCCGGCCGCCTGGTAGTCGACGTCCCCGACCACCAGGGTGGCAACCATGCCTTGCTCGCCGTCGGAGGTCGCGTGCAGCGAGCAGTAGTAGTCGTAGACCCCCGCTTGGTCGAACGTGACGGAGACGGCTTGCCCAGGCTCCGTCAGCGCGGCCAACTCATCGCCGGACGTCAGCCCGGTCGACCATGCACCGTCGACGTCGATCGCATTGTGTGGAACCAGGCCACGGTTGACCAAGCGCACGGTGTCTCCGACACCGATGCGCGTGACGTCCCGGCTGAAGAAGTTGTCCTCCATGGCGATGTCGATCCGGGCGCCGCCAGCGTCGTCCCCGTCGTCGCTACTACAGCCGGTCACCGCCACCACGATGCCGACGAACAGTGCCGCAGCCCCTGCGAACGATCGTCGCAATCCCGACCTCCCCGACGCTCACCCGGACGCCTGGCACCGAGTCCCGAGACGATAGCAGCGGGACCGTTCCGTGGCGCGGGGTCCGACTACCCGGGCTCGTCGGCCCGGCCACCTCGATCGGTCGAACGTGGCCCGTCCAGCGAATGCTCAGTACACGCGTCGCGGCCGTCCGACGCGCACCGTCACGCTGCCGCCGTAGCGCACATGCTCGGGTGGCCGATGCCCCACCGTGTAGCCCGCTGCGGCGATGAGGTCGTCCTCACAGGCGACCACGGTGGCCTCCTGCAGGGGCCAGGGGTCGTGCGCGACGCGCGCGCGAAGCACGCTCCCGGCGGGGGTCACGGCATACAGAGCCCATCGGGCGCTCAGAAAGTCGTCGAGCGGCGTGATCTGGGATGCCGGGACGCGTTCCCCGACGCGCACGACAACGCGGCTCGTCGCGCCGGCCGGAGCGGGCCATCGGCGGACGGCGAGGTAGCCGACCCGGTCCCCCCGACGCGCGACCCGCATGCGGGACCAGCAGTACGGCAGCTGGTAGACCCCCCGGGCCACCGCGCTCGGAGCCAGGTGGGTGATGTCGAGTGAATGGAAGTAGACGCCACGCCCGCCGTCTGGACCGACGACGTAGGTGCGCACGTTGGTCTCCGGGAAACTCCCCTGCGGCAACGGCAGGCGGCCAGCGGCTCGGATACCAGCCATGGAGAAGGGGATCAGTCCCACGTATGCCCGCCCCCCGTGCAGGTCCGGCGACAAACCCGCGGGCAGCCTGGCAGCGACCTCGTCGGCCGGCACGGACCAGTGCAGATAGGTGAGGGTGTCCCAGCGCATCGTCATCACGGGACGTTCGATCGCCTGCGGCGACAAACGGCTGACCGGCTCAGCCGATGCCGTCGAGAGCGGGGTGGTGGAGGTCGGGTACGGAGTCACCATCGGGTTCGGATCCACCGCGACCGCGTCCGGGTGGAGACCCGACGGTCAGGCGACGCCGCCGCCGGGGCCACTACCGTCACCCGCACATCCTGAAGCACGCAGAGAGCGAGGTCGCCATGCGGATCACGAAGTATCCCCAGTCGTGTCTGATCGTCGAGGTCCCGGGAACGGGACGCCTGCTGATCGATCCCGGGACGCCGATGAGCGCGGACCACGACCTGGAGGATCTCCTCCCGGTGGACGCCGTGCTCGTGACCCACCAGCACGCCGACCACCTGGATCGGACGTGGGCCGGTGACCTGCTCGACCGCGGATCGAACTGGTCACCAACGCCGATGTCGCGGAGTTGTCGGGCCGCGAAGCTGTCCGCGTCGTCGAAGGTGGGGACCGCGTTGAGGTCGCCGGCATTTCGGTACAGGCCTTCGACATCGCGCACATGCCCATGGTCGACGGCAGTGCGGGCCCGCCGAATCTCGGCTTCCTCCTGGACGACCGGCTGCTGCATCCCGGGGACGGCGCGGACCTCGCATCCCTGCAGGCGGAGATCCTGGCCGTTCCGATCGCCGGACCGAGCTGCAGTTCACGGGACGCCTACGTCATGATCCAGTCGGTCGGGGCGAGCGCTGCCGTCCCGATCCACTACGACGTCTTCCCCGGAGACCCGTCACTGTTCGCCGAGAAAGCGGGAGACGTCGCCGACATCCGCGTGCTGGCTCCGGGCGAGTCCACGGTCTTCTGATCGGGCCGTTTCCGCGGGCGGTCAGTGCCCGTGGAAGGGCAGTCCGGCAGCGCTCTGGAACGCCTCGCCCAGGGCTTCGTACAGGGTGGGATGGGCGTGGGTGATCGCCGCCAGCTCGGCCGGTACCGCCTCCCAGACGGTGGCCAGCGTCGCTTCACCGATCAGATCCGTCGCATGGGGCCCGACAATGTGTACGCCAAGGACCGGTCCGTGATCGCCGGCCGCTCCGGAGGGGGCGTCACCGCCAGCCGTGATGACCTTCACGAAACCGTCGGACCCGGCGATGATGCCCTTGGCGTTGCCCCGAAGCGATGTGGTGGAAACCGTGATGTCGTCACCGTGGCGTTCGCGGGCCTGCGCTTCGGTCAGCCCCACGGACGCGACCTCCGGGTGGGAGTAGGTCACGCGTGGCGTATGGACGTGATCGACGGGCTGCACGTGATCCACACCGGCGATGCGATCGGCGACCACGAAACCCTCGGCGAACGCGGCATGCGCCAGAGCCAGAGTCGGACGCACGTCGCCGACCGCCCAGACACCGGCCACGGCGGTCGCGCCGAAGTCGTCGGTCACGACAAACCCCCGGTCGTCCAGGATCTCCAGGTCGTCGGCACCGACATTCGCCGTGTTCGGACCACGTCCCACGGCGACCAGGACCACATCCGCTTCGAGGTGGCGGGTCTCCCCGGCGACCTCGACGTCGACGTGTGCGACGCCATCATCGACGCGCACACCGTCGACCCGGGCGGAGGTCAGGACGTCGATGCCCCGGCGTCGGTAGGCCCGGGTCACCGCCTTGGAGGCATCGGCGTCCTCCAGCGGCAGGATGCGGTCCAGGGCTTCCACGACGGTCACCTGGGTCCCCATGGGTTCCCACATGGAGGCGAACTCCATCCCGATCGCGCCCGCACCGACCACGATGGCTCGGGCGGGGGCCTCGGTGAACCACAGGGCCTGCTCGGAGGTCTGCACCACCGTGCCGTCGATCTCCAGGCCCGGGAGTGACCGGGGCACCGAGCCCGTAGCCAGGACGGCGTGCCGGCCGGTGACGCGTATCACCTCGCCGTCGTCGGTTCGAACGTCCACGGCAACCGACCCGTCGTCCTGACGGATCAGCCGTCCACGCCCGTGATACACGGTGGCACGCGCATCCATCAGGGCGACCAGCCCTTTGTGCAACCCGGCGATGACGCCGTCACGGAATGCCGACAGACCGTCACCGTCCAATCCGTCATAGGTCAGCTTCAGACCCAGTAGCTCGGCGCGTCGCACCTCGGCGAGCACCTCGGCGACGTGCAACACGGCCTTCGACGGGATGCAGCCGCGGTGCAGGCAGGTACCACCGAGTTGCGCCTCCTCCACGACGGCGACGTCCAGCCCGCGGGCCGCTGCGCGAAAGGCAACGGCGTAGCCGCCGGGGCCTCCGCCGAGCACCACGACATCGTGCATCACTGCGTCCCTTTCGCGGCGGCGCTCAGGCATGCAACAGGATGCGCGACGGCTCCTCGCACAGATCAGCGACGTAGGTGACGAAGCGTCCGGCCTCTCCGCCGTCGCAGATCCGGTGATCGAAGGCCAGTCGCAGCGTGGCGACACGGCGGATCGTCAGCTCGCGCCGATGGGCCCACGGCCGCTCCCGCATCGCACCGATCCCGAGGATGCCGGCTTCCGGATGGTTGATGATCGGGTCGCCGTCGTCATTGCCGAAGGCGCCGTAGTTGTTGACCGTGAACGTGCCGCCGGTGAGATCGCCGGGGCCGATGCTGCCGTCGCGTGCCTGGCCGGCCAGGTCGGACAGTCCGGCTGCCAGTTCCACCAGGGACCGCGCGTGGGCGTCCTTGAGATTGGGCACCACCAGGCCCCGGTCGGTGTCTGCGGCGAAGCCGAGGTGGATCGACTCGAGGAGATGGATCTCGCCGGCATCGTCGCCGTCCCCATCCCGTCCGACGATGCGGGCATTCAGCGTCGGGAAACGGCGGAGACCGAGCACGGTCGCGCGCATCAGAATCGCGAATGGCGTGATCCGGACGTCCAGGCCCTCATTCTGCGCTCGGACCGTCAGCTCCTTGGCCAGATCCCACATGGCGGTGACGTCCACGTCACGGCTGCACGAAGCTGCCGGGATGTCGCGGCGCGACGTCTCCATCTTCTCGACGATCCGCTTACGAATGCCACGGATCGGTTCGACGTCGCCCGGACGCCGACCCCGAAAGCCCCGCTCGAACTCGCCAGCACGCAGTGGCTGGGGAGCCGTCGGACTCGCGGACGCGGTCGGTGCGGTGGTCGGCGCGGTGGTCGGCGCGGCCCCGGCTGCGGGAGGGGCGGCCGGTTCGGCAGCCGCCGGAGCCGCAGCCGGTTCGTCGCTCGCGGCGCAGAGCACGTCATCGCGCGCGATAATCCCGTCCGGACCGGATCCCGGGGCCAGTGCTGCCAGATCGATACCCCGGTCCTTGGCGAGCTTGCGCACGGGCGGCTTGGCCAGCACGGCCGCTGGCTGCTCGACGGTGGCATCGTCGCCATCGCTCGCCGCGTCTGCGTTCGTACCCCGCCGCCGTCGACGTCGGGCACCGCCGGCCTTGCCCTGCCCGTAGCCCACCAGCGGCTGGGGTTCCTCGTCCGCGTCCAACCCCGTCGATGGCCGCGCGGGCGCTGACCCGGCTGCGTCATCGGGTGTGGCCGTGGCCTCGCCGGAGGACCCGTCGTCGCGGCCGGTCGCACCTGCCTCGACGTCGGTGTCGATACGCAGGAACACGCTGCCGACCTCCAGCGTTTCGCCGACCTCACCCACGCGTTCCACGATCCGGCCGGCGAAGGGGGACGGCACGGCGACGACCGCTTTGGCCGTTTCGATGTCCGCCACGGTCTGATTGAGTTCGATCACGTCACCGACGTCGACGTGCCAGGCGACGACGTCGCCTTCCTCGAGTCCTTCTCCCAGGTCCGGGAGCTTGAAGTCCTTGACCGTCATCCGCCGCCCCCTCAGTAACTCAACGCGCGTTCGACAGCATCGAGGATTCGGTCGACGTCCGGCAGCCAATACTCCTCGAGCTTGGCTGGCGGGTAGGGCGTGTCGAAGCCCGTGACCCGGAGGACCGGCGCCTCGAGGTGGTAGAAGGCGCCCTCCTGCAGGCGCGCCGCAACCTCGGCGCCCATGCCGAGCGTCATCGCCGCTTCGTGGACCACGATCGCCCGGCCGGTCCGCTTCAGGGACGCGACCATCGCGGCGGTGTCCAGCGGCGACAGCGACCGCAGATCAACGACCTCGATCGACCAGCCTTCGTCCGCAGCCGCGTCGGCCGCCTCCAGGGCCGTGCCTACCATCGAGCCGTAGCAGAACAGACTCACGTCCGTGCCGTCGCGGCGAACCACCGCTTCGCGCGCCGGTGCGGTCGTCACGGGAAGGTCACTGTCGGACTTCATCCAGTAGCGACGCTTCGGTTCGAGCAAGATCACCGGATCGTCCGACCGAATCGCCTCGCGCATCATCGAGTACCCGTCGTCCGGGGTACCCGGCGTCATCACCTTCAACCCTGCGGTGTGAGCCCAATACGTTTCCGGGGACTCCGAGTGGTGCTCCACCGCACCGATCCCGCCGCCGTAGGGGATGCGGATCGTGACGGGCAGCTTGACGGTTCCGCGTGAGCGGTTGGGCATCTTGGCCAGGTGGCTGACGATCTGCTCGAACGCCGGGTAGGTGAAGCCGTCGAACTGCATCTCCGCCACGGGCCGCCAGCCGTACATGGCCAGTCCGATCGCGGTGCCGACGATGCCGGATTCCGCGAGCGGAGTATCGAAGCAGCGGGTGTCGCCGAACTTGGCCTGGAGGCCGTCGGTGACGCGAAAGACCCCACCGAGAGCGCCGACGTCCTCGCCGAACATCAGGACCTTCGGATCAGCTTCCATCTCGTCGGCCAGGGCGGCGTTGATCGCCTGTGCGAGGGTGACGGCCATCAGGAGTCCTCCCCGTCCGTGGCGCCGGCGAGTTCCGCCTGCAACTGCTCGCGTTGCGCCTCGAAGTGCTGGGTCGGATCGACGTAGACATGCTCGAACAGTTCCAGCGGATCACCGTGCGGAGCGTCGTAGATGCCGGCACGCACGGCCGTGGCTGTGGACTTGGCCTGCTCCTCGATCGCCTGTTCGAGGTCGTCGTCATAGAGGTCTCGGCGGGTCAGGAAGTTGCGCATCCGGGCGATCGGGTCGGTCTTGGCCGCCTCGTCGAGTTCCTCCTGGGTCCGGTAGCGCGTCGGGTCGTCGGAGGTCGTGTGTGCCTCCATGCGGTAGGTCATGGCTTCGATCATCGAGGGACCATGGCCCTGCCGGGCACGTTCCACCGCCCGCCGGGTGACGGCGAACGTGGCCAACACGTCGTTGCCGTCCACGCGGTAGCCGGGAAGGCCGTAGCCGACGGCCTTGTGGGCAAGGGTGGGTGCGGCGGTCTGGCGTGCCAGCGGCACGGAGATGGCGTACTGGTTGTTCTGCACGAAGAACACCACCGGCGCCTTGAAGACGCCGGCGAAGGTCATGGCTTCGTGCGGATCCCCTTCGGACGTTCCGCCGTCGCCGAAGTAGGTCATGGTCACGATCGGGTTGTCATCGAACCTGGCGCCCATGGCGAACCCGGTCGCATGCAGAGCCTGTGTACCGATGGGGATGGACATCAACCCGAAGTTGTGGGCGTACGGATCGTGGTCTGACAGCCACGTCCCCCGGTAGAGGTGCAGGAAGCCTGCGGCATCCACCTGGCGGACCAGAGCAGCGCCGAGCTCGCGGTAGGAGGGAAAGATCCAGTCGTCGCCGGCGAGCGCGTACGCCGAGCCGATCTGCGCGGCTTCCTGTCCCATGCACGACGCGTAGACCCCCAACTGGCCCTGACGCTGCAGGTTGATGGCCTCACGATCGACCTTGCGGGTCACCACCATCAGGGAAAAGAGCTCGCGAAGCTGGGCGTCGTCCAGATCGAGGGGGTGCTCCGGGTCCTCGTGATACGTGCCGTCCGGATCGAGCAGATGGACCGGCTCGTCGGGGGGCAGCAGGTCGGCGGGGTCGATGGCAGTATCAGGCACGTCGTCGGGCTCCCTGTCGGGGGTCCGCGCGGGGTGGCCGATCGGACCCAACCTCGTCAACGCGACGTGGCCCGGGGTCGCCGCGGCGGCGGTCGCGTCGGCGGACCGCTGCGCAGCCCGCCACCACGGACCTTAGCGGCCATGGTGGGAACCGGGCGGGCCGAACGCATCATGCCCGTCCGACCATGGCTTTCGATTAGCATCCGGCTCCGACGTGCCAAAGGAGAGCAGCATGCGGATCGTGGCGGGGTTCCTGACATCACCGGAAGGCCGGGCAGCGCTGGAGCGCGCCATCGAGGAGGCCAAGCTTCGTGACGCGGAGCTGTTGATCGTGCACTCGATGCGTGGTGGCGAGCGTGACGAGCTCGAGAACGTCCTGACCTATCGGGAGGCGTTCGAAGACCTCGAGAAGCAGCTGGCGGACGAAAACGTCAACTATCGGCTCGTGGAGTATGCCCGGGGCAACGCCCCGTCGGAGGATCTCCTGCAGGCGGCAACCGACGAGAACGCCGATCTGCTGGTCATCGGGATCCGCCGTCGGTCTGCCGTGGGCAAGCTCATCCTGGGCTCCAATGCGCAGGACATCCTGCTGCACGCCGACTGCCCTGTGCTGGCGGTCAAGGCCGCCGCGGAGTAACCCGCCGGCCCGTCGTCGGCTGCCCGCGGACCCGCGAGCTGCCGCTTGGCTATGCGCCGGCCGGCGGGTCGGGCGCTGCCTCCGGCGGCATGCCCGCGCCGATGGCATGCACGCCGCCATCGACGTGGACGATCTCGCCGGTGACCCCTGGGGTCCAGTCCGACAGCAGGGCACAGACCGTCCGCGCCACCGGGCCAGGGTCGCTGAGGTCCCAACCGAGCGGTGCCCGCTCGTCCCACACGCCCTCGAAGGCACTGAAGCCGTCGATGGACCGGGCCGCCATCGTGTTGAGGGGTCCGGCCGCGACCAGGTTGACCCGCACGCCACGCGGGCCCAGATCGCGGGCCAGATAGCGGTTGGCCGATTCCAGACCAGCCTTGGCCACGCCCATCCAGTCGTAGCCGGGCCACGCGATCTGCGCGTCGAAGTCCAGGCCGACCATGGCGGGATTGTCCGCAGCGGCCATCAAGTCGGCGAATCCACGCCCGAGAGCCACGTATGAATACGTCGAGACGTGCAGCGCCGTCGCCACGTCCTCCCAGGGGGCGTCCAGGAAGCCCCCGCCGAGGCAGGAGGCCGGGGCGAATCCGATGGCATGCAGGATGCCGTCGACGTGCCCCCACCGCTCCTTCAGGTCCGCCGCCACCGCGGCGATGTCCTCGTCGTTGGTCGCGTCGAGTTCCAGGACGTCGGGCGTCGTGGCCAGACGCCCGGCGGACCGTTCCG
>JBDNIX010000113.1:0-11024 GCA_041688045.1 Nitriliruptoraceae bacterium | reverse complement strand
CGCCGGACACGTCGGAGGACGATCTGAAGGCGTTGGGGGCGGCTGCCGCCTCCTCCGGGGGCGTGGCGATGTTCCACGCGGTCGGCATCACGCCGGAGGCTCCGGACCTGTCGACGGCGCTCGGGGGACGGCCGCCGCAGGAGACCCATCGGGTGACGCGCGACCAGGTGCGCGAGGCGCGTGATGCGTTGTCGACCTTCGCGTCCGGCAGGCTGGATGCGGTCAGCGTCGGCACGCCCCATTTCTCGGTCGCCGAGATCGCCGAGCTGGCGGATGCCATCGATGGGCAGCAGGTGCATGCGGATGTCGAGTTCTACGCCAGCACGCACCGGTTCGCCCTGGACGCGGCGGCCGAGCGGGGTCTGGTCGAACGGTGCGAGCGGGCGGGCGTCCGCTTCGTCACCGACACCTGCACGTACATCACCCCGATCCTGTCGCCGACGACCCGTACGGTGATGACCAACTCGGCGAAGTGGGCCTACTACGCGCCCGGCAACCTCAAGGTCGAGGTGGCGTTCGGTAGCGTCCAGGACTGCGTCGCGTCCGCCGTGGCGGGGAAGGTCGTGCGCGATGACGCCGTCTGGTGACGAGCTGCCGGTGCGCGTGTTGGTCGCCGGTGAGGCGTCCGGGCCCGTCATCGTGCTGGACGACCCGCTGAGCTTCTGGGGCGGGATGGACCCCCACACCGGCGCGGTGATCGACGCACGGCATCCCCAACGCGGGGTGGTCCTGAGCGGTGCGGTGCTGGTGATGCCGGCGGGGCGGGGGTCCAGTAGCAGCTCGAGTGTGCTGGCCGAGGCGATGCGGCTGCGTACCGCGCCGGCGGCGATCGTGCTGCGCTCTGTCGACGTGATCGTCGCGCTGGGCGCCATGATCCCCGCCGAGATCTACGACACCCACTGTCCGGTCGTGGTCTGCGACGGCCCGTCGTACGCCCGTGCCGCGGCTGCCGCCACCCTGGAGGTGGCTGCCACCTCGACGTCCCCGCATCTGCGTCTGCCGTAGCGACGGGGCGGCCGTAGCGACGGGCCGGCCGTAGCGACGGGCCGGCCGTGTGGTCAGGGCGCGGACAGCTGGCGGTAGCGCTCGAGGACCTTGACGACATAGAGCTGCGTTTCGACGATGTCGGGAATGCCCGGACCCGCGCGCTGGACACGGTTGGGGCCGGCGTTGTAGGCGGCGAGCGCCAGGTCGACACGCCCGAACCGTTCGAGTTGGCTGCGCAGGTAGCGCGTCCCGCCGTCGATGTTGTGCACCGGGTCCGACGGATTGACGCCCAGCCCTGCGGCCGTGCCCGGCATGAGTTGAGCCATGCCCAGCGCGCCGGCGTGCGAGACCGCGTCGGGTCGGAACCCGGACTCCGACCACACCAGTGCGGCCATCAGTCGGCCGTCGACCCCACGGCTGGCGGCGACCGCATCGATCCGTGCCGCCCACGGGCGACCGGCCGCCGGTAGGCGATCCGCCCAGGCCGGCGGGGGTCCGTCCAGGTTGAGGCTGGCCACGATCGGTACCAGCACGGTGCTGGCCGCGAACTGCAGCTGCGCCACCTCGGCTTGCAGGCGCTGGACCAGGGCCGCCCGGAGCTCCCCGTCGGCTTCCAGGTCGGCCAGCAGTGTCGTCAGCTGGTCCTGTTCGTCGTTGAGCGCGGTCACGGCCCGCTGCTGCCGCTCGACGAGTTGCTCGACCCGGCGTGTCTCGCGGTTGGCCGCGGCGGCGAGGCGGATGGCGGTCTGACGGCCCGCGACGACCTGCGTGCGGCCGGCGGCGACGTCACGGGTCAGTGCTCCGGTGGTCTCGACCAACTGCCGGTCGCGATGGATCATGCGGGACACCGCCTCGACCGTCATCGCCACGTCGTGCCAGTCCGACGAGGACGCGATCCCGCGCAGCAGCGTGGCCTCGGGCATGCCGGGCCCGTGCTTGAACACCTGGACCGCCCGCTGTTCGAGCCGCGATCGCGAGGAGCTGTGGGCGGCGACGGTGGTGTCCAGGACGTCGTTTGCATCCGCGAACGACGCGGCGGCTTCCCGTTCCCCTGCGGCTGCCGCGGCCTGGTCCCGACGCGCCTGCTCGAGCTGCTGTTCGACGTTGGCCAGTGCCGCCGCGGCCGCCTCCACCTGGCTCCGGGCGGTACGCAGAGAGGCGTCGGCACGGTCGATGGCTGCCGTGGTTGCCGCCAGGCCTGACTCCGCCTGCGACAGGTCGTTCTGGAGAGCCTCGAGGCCGGACGGCGCGGCAGGCGGCGCGGTGGGTGCTGCGCCGGTCGTGGTCGGTGCGGCCAGCGCCGGAACGCTCGCTACGAGCCCGACCGTCATGATGACGGCCAGGGCGGCGAGGGAGCGACGACGTGGCACGGGCGCTTTTCGGGTCGGTCGGGTCACCTGAACGGTCACCGGAACGGACGGCCGGCATGGCCCCCGTTCGAGTCGGTCCGGGGACGCTAACCGACCCCGGTTTCCACGCTCAGTTCCAGCCAGGAATCTTCTGTCCGGCTCAACTCTTCTTCGACCTCGCGCAGCTCGGCCTGTAGGGCCATCAGGCGATCCGGCTCGCCGGCCGCGTCGGCCATGGCGGCATGCAGTTCCTTGCGCCGGCGGTCCAGCTGCTGGACGCGCTTCTCCAGCGCACGGACCTGCTTCCTGGCGGCCTGCCGAACCTGGTTGTCCTGCGCGGATCCGGGGGTGGCCGTGGCCGCGCCACGTCGGGTCGAACCGGTCGCGCCATCGTGCGTGGTAACGGTGTCCATCGGCGATGCCATACGAATGACCCCGCCCGTGCGTGTCGCGCGATACGAATCGAGGTCGAGGTGTTCGGTCAGGTTGCCGTGCTCGACCGAGATGGTCCGATCGGTGAGGCGGTCCAGGACGTACCGGTCGTGCGAGGCGACCACCAGCGTGCCCCGGAACCCGTCGAGGTGGTCCTCCAGCACCGCCAGGGTGTCGAGGTCCAGGTCGTTGGTGGGTTCGTCCAGGAGCAGCACGTTTGGCGCGGCGACCAACAGGTGCAGCAGTGCCACGCGGCGTCGCTCCCCACCGGAGAGCAAGCCGATCGGTGTGCGCTGCAGCGTGCCGTCGAACCCGAACCGTTCGGCGAGTCGCCCGGCGGGCAGGGTCTCGCCATTGGCCAGTGGAATGTGGGTCGCGATCTCCAGGACCGAGTCCAGCACGCTCTGATCGAGGTTCATGCCGGCACCCGCCTGCTGTTCGTAGACGCCCGATTCGACCGTCTTGCCGACGGTCAACTCGCCCGTGTCGATCGGCAGGCTCCCGGACAGGACGTGGAGCAGCGTGGTCTTGCCCGCACCGTTCGGACCGACGATGCCGACGCGCTCGCCCGGACCGATCCCCAGGTCGACCCCGTCCAGCACGGTCGCCGCGCCGCGAACGACGGTGATGCCCTCCAGTTCGAATACCTCGCTGCCGAGGCGACGTCGGCCCGTTCCGAGGTCAAGGGATTGCGAGGCGGCGTCACCCGTGGCGGCCTGACGCAGGGCTTCGGCCTGTTCGATCCGGAACTTGGGCTTTGAGGTTCGGGCCTTGGGAGCACGCTGCAGCCAGGCGACCTCCTTGCGCAACAGGTTGGCTGCACGGGTGGTGGCCCGTTCCCGGCTCGCGGCACGTTCGGCGCGTGCCTCCAGCAGCGATGAATACGACCCGTCGTGCCAGACCACCTCGGCGGGCCTGCCCGGGCCCATCGGCGCCACGTCCAGCATCCGGTTGGTGAGGCGCTCGAGTACGTAGCGGTCGTGGGTCACCAACACCAACCCGCACGACCGGCGTCGCAGGTCCTGCTCCAGCCAGTCGATGGTCTCGACATCCAGGTGGTTCGTCGGCTCGTCGAGGATCAGCAGGTCTGCGGGGGACAGCAGGGTGCGGGCGAGGGCGACGCGACGACGCTGCCCGCCTGACATCGCGTCCGTGGGATGACCGGGATCGATGCCGACGTGGTCGAGCAGGGCCGCGGCCTCGTGCTCCTGCGCCATCGGGTCCGACGCCAGCACGACCTCCATCGCCGAGGTGGCGCCGAGGTCGGGGTCCTGGGCCAGCACCGCGATCCGCAGCCCGGAGCGGGTGACGACCTCGCCACCGTCCGGTTCGCGGTCGCCGGCGATGATGCGCAGCAACGTCGTCTTCCCCGAGCCGTTGGGTCCGACCACGCCGACACGGTCCTCGGACGTCAGCCCGAAGGACACGTCGGCGAACAGGGTCCGACCCTCGATCTCGGCGGTGACACGGTCCACGGAAAGTAGATGCATGCGCGGCAGGGTAGGGCCAGTGCGCCGATAGGATTGCGCCATGATTTCTGTGTCCCAAGCCTCGGTGTCGTTCGGCACGCAACCCCTGTTCAGTGACGCGACCTTCAAGGTCTCCACCGGGCAGCGCGTCGCGTTGGTCGGCGGTAACGGTGCGGGCAAGTCCACGCTGCTCCAGCTGGTCCTCGGATTGCGTGAGCCCGACGTCGGGACCGTCAGCCGACCGAAGGACATGCGGATCGGCTGGTTGCCCCAGGACGTCGTCGACGCCGTGGGTGAGTCCGCCACCGTGCTCGAGCACGTCCTCGAGGGGGCATCGCACGTCCAGGAACTGGAGGCCAAACTGCGGCGCCTGGAGAAGGAACTGGAAACCGCGCCGGAGAGCGACCACGACCGCTTGCTGACCTCGTACTCGTCCACGCAGGACGCGTTCGAGCAGTTTGGCGGCTACGAACTGGAGAGCGAGGCACAGCGGGTGCTGGCCGGACTCGGGTTCGCGCCGGGCGACGGGGAGCGGCCTACCTCGGAGCTGTCAGGTGGGTGGCGCGTCCGGGTGGCTCTCGCGCGTCTGCTGCTGGCCAAGCCGGACCTGTTGGTGCTGGACGAACCCACCAACCACCTGGACCTCGGCACGATCGCCTGGTTGGAGTCGACCCTCAAGGAGCTGCCCGGGTCCCTGCTGTTCGTCAGCCACGACCGGGACTTCATCGACAACGTCGCCGACATCATCGTCGAGGTGGCAGCGGGGACCACCACCTCGTACGACGTGCGCCGCGGCACGGTTGCGGCGGAACTCGGCGGGTTCCAGGCCTTCATCGAGCAGCGCGAGACCCGGCTGACGCAGTTGCGGGCCGCCCGCGCGCAACAGGACCGGGTCATCGCCCAGCAGGAACGGTTCATCGAACGGTTCCGCTACAAGGCCTCCAAGGCCAAGCAGGTCCAGTCGCGGATCAAGAAGCTGGACAAGGTCGCGCGCATCGATGTGCCCGACCACAAGGCGCTGGTCGCCCGGTTCGGTTTCCCGGAACCGGCACGCGCCGGGCGGGTGGTCGCCAAGGTCGAGGGCCTGACGGTGCGCTACGGCGATCTGACCGTCTTGGAGGACGTCGACCTGGCGATCGAGCGGGGTCGCAACGTCGCGTTGATCGGTCCCAACGGCGCCGGCAAGACCACCCTGTTGCGTTCGCTGGTCGGCGAGGTGCCCATTGCCGCGGGTTCCATCGAGCTGGGCGCCAATGTCGAGGTCGGCATGGTCGATCAGCACCAGGCCGAGGTGATGGACCTGAACAAGACGGTGCTGGAGGAGTTCCAGACCGTACTGACCGACAAGCATCGCACCCAGAACCACCGCACGATGCTGGGCGCGTTCGGGTTCCCGGGCGACCTGGCGGAACGACGCGTCTCCGAGCTGTCCGGGGGTGAGCGCACACGCCTGGGTCTGGCCAAGGTCATGGCCTCGCCCGTCAACCTGCTGTTGCTCGACGAGCCGACCAACCACCTGGACCTGGCCTCCCGCGACGTGCTGGAGGACGCCCTGCAGGCGTATCCGGGCACCGTGGTGCTGATCACGCACGACCGCCACGTGATCCGGTCGGTGGCCGATGCCATCGTCGAGGTGGGTCACGGCAAGGCGCGCTGGTACGACGGCAGCTACGAGGAACTGCAGGAGCGACGATCCGACGTTCCGGGAACCTCCGCGGGCGCCGCGCCGTCGCGGCCCGCTGATCAGCGTTCGGGCACCCGCCCTGGTGGCGTGGACGGACGAGGCAACGGGGGCAAGGGCGGCAGGCGCGCCGACGCCGAACAGCGCAACGCTCGCTACCAGGCCACCAAGGACCTGCGCCGCGAGGTCACCGGGCTGGAGGCCGAGCTCGCCACCGTGGAGAAAGAGGTCGCCGACCTCACCCGGCAGATGGCCGACCCGGACGTCTACGAGGACGGCGACACCATCAAGCGGTTGGTGACCCGGCACGGGGTCGCCAAGGATCGGGCCGGGGAACTGCTGACCGCCTGGGAGGACGCCCAGTTGCGACTGGACGCCGCCGAGGCCGAGCTCGAGGTCAGCTGACGACCGGTCGTGTTGACGGGGGTGCAACCTCGACGGGCGTTCGTTTCAAGCAGACGCTCGATTTTGAACGTACGCTCCAAGTTGGCGTAGGGTCCCGCTCGCGCCTCTCCCGACCACGCCATCCCCGACCACGCCATCCCTGACCACGCCATCCCTGACCAGGAGACCGTCATGACTGAAGCGTTCTACATCGACGGAGTGCGTCTGCCGATCGGACGGGCGCGCGACGACGGCTACTACGCCCAGACCCGCGCCGACGACATGGCCGTCCGGTCCGTCCGGGCCCTGTTGGATCGTCAGCCGTCGGTGCCACGCGACCGGATCGACGACGTGGCCTGGGCTGCGACCGCACAGGTCGGCGATCAGGGCCTGACGCTGGGACGGTCGATCGCCATCCTGGCTGGGCTCGGCACGTCCGTACCCGGCTACGCCATCGACCGGATGTGCGCCGGGGCCCTGACCGCCATCGTCAACAGCGGCAACGCCATCAAGGTCGGCGCTCAGGACCTCGTGCTGGCTGGGGGCGTGGAACACATGGGGCATCACCCGATGGGCGCGGAGGTCGACCCGAACCCGCGGTTCCTGTCTGACAAGCTGGTCGACCCCTCGGCCCTCGTGATGGGCAACACCGCCGAGAACCTCCACGACCACCTCCCCGACATCAGCCGCGAACGCGCCGACGAGTTCGCCCTGCTGTCGCAGGAGCGCACCGCCAAGGCTCAGGCCGATGGCATCTTCGCCACCCACGTCGTGCCGGCGACCGTCCGTTCCGCGGACGGCTGGCGTGTCGTGGACGTCGACGAACACCCGCGTCCGGGAACCACGTCGGAGTCGCTCGCGGAACTGGAATCGCCCTTCCGTGCCGGCGGGTACGTCACGGCCGGCAACGCCGCGGGGCTGAACGACGGTGCCGGTGGCGTCCTGCTGGCTTCCGCGGCCGCCGTCGAGGAACACGGGCTGGCCCCGAAGATGAAGATGGTCGACTACACCTTCGTCGGCGTCGAACCCGAAACGATGGGGTACGGCCCGATCCCGGCCACCGACAAACTGCTCGACCGAAACCACCTGTCGATGGCCGACATCGACGACGTCGAGATGAACGAGGCCTTCGCCGTGCAGTGCGTGGCGTTCCTCGACCACTTCGGGTTGCCCCTCGACGCCGACCGCGTCAATCCCTATGGGGGTGCCATCGCCATGGGCCACCCCCTGGCGTTCTCCGGCGCTCGCCTGACGATGCAACTGGCGACCTACTTCGACCGGCATCCGGATGCGCAGCGTGGCATCACGACGATGTGCATCGGACTCGGCATGGGCGCCGCTGTCCTGTGGGAACGCGCCTGACGCCGGCCCGACGCTGACGAGAACCGAGCACGCCGCCGATCCGCCCAGGAGCAACCCGTGAGCCACACCGAGTTCAAGCTGACCACCGCCGATCGCCCGGTCGGGAGGATCGCCATCCTCACGATGGACAACGGCGAGGACCACACCAAGCCGAACACGTTCGGTGTCGAGGCCATCGCGTCGCTCAACGCCGCACTCGACGAGCTGGAGGCGGCCGACGACGTCAAGGGGTTGATGCTCACCGGTAAGCCGTTCATCTTCGCGGTCGGCGCGGATCTGAACCAGTTCCAGGGCATGGACGCCGAGGCAGCACGGGCCGGCGGCAAGGGCGGCCACGACGCCTTCGCCCGGCTGCAGGCGCTGCCGTTTCCGACCCTGGCTGCGATCAACGGGGCCTGCATGGGCGGCGGTCTGGAGATCGCGTTGCACTGTGACGTGCGAACGCTGTCGACGGGCGCGCAGGTGGTGGCGTTCCCGGAGGTGTTCCTGTCGATCCTCCCCGCGTGGGGCGGCACGCAGTTGGCTCCACGCATCGTGGGCGCCAAGAACGCCATCGAGGTGATCGTCAACAACTCGCTGAACAACAACAAGGTGATGTCCCCGCAGGAGGCCTTCGACCGGGGCTTCGCCGATCGGTTCATCGACTCAGCCACCTTCCTGGACGACTCTCGTGCCCTGCTCGAGCGGCTCGTCAGCGGGGAGGAGACGGTCGAACGCAACGTCGATCCCGCCGAAGGCCTCGATGAAGCGCTGGCCAACGGGCGTGGGATGGCCGACGGCAAGACCAAGGGCGCGACACGGGCGCCGTACGTCGCCCTGGAGCTGATCGAGTTCGCTGCCCGGGGCGGAGACCTGGCCGAGGGGCGCGCCAAGGAACAGGATGCCCTGGCGGAGTTACTGCCCGCCCGGCAGGCGCAGGCGTCGGTGTACAGCTTCAACCTGACCCAGCAGCGGGTGAAGAAGCAACCCTGGAAGCCCGATGCCGAGCCCCGCCGGATCCGCAAGGCCGCCATCATCGGCTCCGGTCTGATGGGTTCACAGCTGGGGGTCCTGCATCTCCAGCGGCTGGAAGTGCCCCTCGTGATGAAGGACATCGACGAGGACGTGCTGCGAAGCGCCCGCGGGCACATCGAGGGAGAGCTGGACAAGCGGGTCGCGAAGGGCCGCCTGCACGAGGGCAAGGCCCGCTTCCTGAAGGGACTGGTGACCTACACGATGTCGTACGACGACGTCGCAGGTGCCGACTGGGTGGTGGAGGCGGTACTCGAACGCATGGACCTCAAACAGGACATCTTCGCCGACCTCGAAGCCGTCCTGGACGACGACGCGGTCCTGGCGACCAACACCTCGTCGCTGTCGATCGGACAGATGGCCTCCAAACTGCAGCATCCGGAACGTGTTGTCGGGTTCCACTTCTTCAACCCCGTCGCGGTCCTGCCGCTGGTCGAGGTCATCAAGCCAGACGGCGTCTCCGACGCGGCCATGGCCACGGCATTCGACGTGGCCAAGAAACTGCGGAAGTCGGCGGTGCAGTGCGCCGACGCTCCGGCCTTCATCGTCAACCGCCTGATGCTGCGGTTCAACGGGGCCGCCACCGACGCGCTGCGGTACGGCACCGACGTCAAGGCCATCGACCAGGCCATCGAAAAGCTCGGCCTGCCGATGGGACCGTTCATTCTCTTCGGCCTCGTCGGCCTGCAGGTGGCCTACCACACCGCGCAGACCCTGGCCGAAGCCTTCCCGGACCGCTACACCGTCGACGAGAATTTCCGGCTCATGGGTGAAAGCGGTCTCCCGGGCGTCTACGACTGGTCTGCCGGTGGTGAGGTCTACCCGCAGATCCGCGACAACCTGGTCGTGGAGGAGGACGTTCCCTGGTCCGAGGAGCGGATCCAGCGCGCGGCGCTGGAGGCGGTCGCCGACGAGGCGCGACGGATGCTCGACGACGGGGTCGTGGCCGACGCCCGCGACATCGACACCGCGATGCTGCTCGGGGCCGGGTACCCGTTCTTCAACGGCGGTATCTGCATGTACCTGGATCAGACGGGAATCTCGGACGAGCTGTTCGGGCGGTCCTTCGTCACGGCGGAAGACGGTGCGACGACCTGATTCGCAACGGCTACTGCGGCCTCTTCCGGGATGACGGCGACGCGCCCGCCGCCGGCGCGCTTGGCCGCGTACATTGCCTGGTCGACGACGGCGAGGTCGAGGTTGCCGGGCGACAAATGCGCGACGCCGGCGGACGCCTCCAGCACCGCGGCCTCCGCACGCACGATGTCGGCGAACAGTCGCCGTGCGGCATCACCGGCCGCATGCCCGAAGGTGTCGTTGACCGCCTCGACGTCATCGAGGTCGAAGGCGATGTCCGCGATATGGGGCGCCCGTGGTCCGATCCGCCGGAGGACGTGATCCTCGAAACGACGGTTGTACGCGCCGGTCAGGTGGCCCAGTCACCCGCGAGCGCTTCGATCGAACGGCTCACGTGCAGGAGCGACCGCTTGGTCGAGGACTCACGTGCGTCGCCCGGACGTCGCCGGGCAATGGTGGCAACAGCGTCGGTCGTGTGCATCGGGGCACCACCTCCGATGGACGTCGTCGCAGCGCAGGACGCTACGGGTCCATCACCTTCCTATCGGCAGAGACGCTGCGGACCTCAAGAGAGAGGGTCGATACGTCGGTCGAGATCGGGTCCGCAACGCAGGTCGATTAGTCTCGAAACGTCCGCGCCGCTATCGCGCCTATCTCCGGAGCCGCCGTGTCTGCCCTACCCAACGCTTCCTATTCGGTCACGCTGCGCCTGCACCTCGATCCCGAGGACTCTCGCGCCGTCGGTCGGGTCACGACCGCCATTGGCGAGGCGAGCGGTGCGGTCGTCGCCATGGACTTCGTCGACACGTCAGGCGAGGTCGTCGTCGTGGACGTGACGGCGAACGCCGTGGATGCCGAGCACGCCGAACGCATCCAGTCCACGGTCGAGGCACTCGACGGTGTCCACGTGCACCGTGCCAGCGACCGGACGTTCCTGTTGCATCTGAGGGGCAAACTGGAGGTCCGCTCGACGGTGCCGCTGAAGACCCGCGATGACCTGTCGATGGCCTACACCCCCGGGGTGGCGCGGGTGTGCCGGGCGATCGCCGATGATCCGGAGGATGCGCGCCGCCTGACGATCAAGGGCAACACGGTGGCGATCGTCACCGACGGCTCGGCGGTGCTCGGCCTCGGGGACATCGGCCCGGAAGCCTCCATGCCGGTGATGGAGGGCAAGGCGGTGCTGTTCAAGCGCTTCGCCGGGATCGATGCCTGGCCGGTGTGTCTGGACGCGACCGAGGCCGACGACATCGTGGCGATCGTGACAGCCAT
>JBDNIX010000112.1:0-3511 GCA_041688045.1 Nitriliruptoraceae bacterium | reverse complement strand
GTCTCGTCACCGACCGGTTCGTCGGGCCCGTCAGTCGCCGGCTGCCCGACGCCATCGACGTCCCCGTCGGCCGTGGGCAGTCCGGTCACGGCCGGATCGTCCACTGGGCTGGTGATTGCGCGCGAGCATGCTGGGTGGGTGCAGCGGAGCGCGGTGCGTAGTTGTGGATCTTTGAGCAATGCGCGGCCCGTACTTGGGGGCACACTCACCCCGAGCGCGGGGAGGTAGAGATTGCTTTGGGGGCCGAAGTTCGCGCCGTCGCCGGAGGGCTTGTTGCGGAGGCTGATGGTGGCGCTGATGTTGCACCGTTCGCGTTGGCCCACGCCGAGCGAGTAGCCGATAGCCGAGCCCATTGCGACGCCGGCCAGCCCCATCAGCGGTGCATACCCGAGCACCACGTCCAAGCCCGCGGTCCTGAACTGCTGCAGGATGGCGATAACGCTCCGGACCACGGTCGGGCCGCTGTCCTTGGTGACTGGGCTCAGACGCAGTTCGATGGTGGTCACGCCCGGAGATCGAATTCGTGAGGCCAGGGCGCCCAGGTCCATCTTCGCCGCCTTCGCGCGTGCGAGCGCCAGGATGGGGACGATCGGGCGCTCACCCTCAAGTTCGGCCGTTCGACGGATCAAGGAAACGTTGACATCGACGACGTCTTCGAAGCGTGTTGGCTCTCCTGTCCACCTGCGTAGAAGTACGGCGGGGTGAGGATCGACGCCGCCTCTTGCAGCCCGATGACAATGTCGACGAGTTCGGCTCGTTCGCCCGACCGCAAGGTCACGGGGTCCACGGGCTGGGCATGGAAGTAATCGACTCGATCGATCGCTGCCTTGGTAACCAACTCGTGCGACTTGGGATCGATGCGGACGTCGACGCCCGCATCGCGCGCCGCCTCGGCGGCGGACGCGTGGCGATCCACTCGGTCGTAGTCAAGAAGGACGGCACCCACCGCTCGAGGGTCAGTGGATAGATGCTCCTCGACCTTGAGATGCTCGTTGTAGGTGACCGCGAGATGCAGACCGTGCACGGGACCGCCAGTTCGTAGATGATATTTGCCATGACGCATAATACGACATAGACTAGGACATGATAACCAGCCACGCTTCGAGCAGTGCGCTGGCGAGGTTCCACCACCCATCACCCTCGGAGGTACTCGTGACCGCTCAGTCCTTGGTGCTTGCATTCCGGACCGCGGAGAGTGTCGGGCTCAACGACAGCGACCTTGGTGAGATCACCGGTTCAACGTCTCGCACCATCAAGCGATGGCGCGCTGGTGACGTGCAGCCCAGCCGCCAGCCCGGGCAAGTTCTCCTCGAACTGGCGTACGTCGCGAAGGAGGCCGCGAGAACCCTGCACCCCGATGACGTCAACTGGTGGATGTTCGCACCCGACGAAGAGCTAGACGGAGAATCGCCGGCGTCGCTGATCAAGGCAGGGCGGTACCGCGAGGTGCTGGACCTCTTGGACGCCATCGCTGATGGCGTGGTGTTCTAGATCATGAACGAGCAGCTCCTCGAGGCCCTAGACCGGCTGAGCCCGGAGGCTTTCTCGGAGAGCTGTGCGAGGACGTATCGGGCGGACCGAGACCCATTGTCGGGCGAGGGGGCCGCTCGTCACGGAGGTCGATACAACCCCGTGGGCGTCCAGACTCTGTACCTCGGGAAGCCCGAGTCCGTGGCCGTCGCCGAGCACGTATCGCCCTTCGAGCGTCGACGGCTGAGGTTTCCGCCGCCAGGTCGGTTCGTTGTCGCAGAGATCCAAGTCGACCTCGATCGTGTGGTCAACCTCACGAACTCGGACACGATCGCCGCACTGGGCATGACGCAGGGTGAACTCGTGTCCAGCCAACATGGAGATCTTCCGCACATCGGTGAGGCAGCGAACTATCTGGGGTTTGACGCGGTCGTCGCACCCTCGGCACGGGCGAGGGGCCTGAACATTGCGATCTACCTAGACCATGCCGCGAACAAGCTGACGGTGATTGGGGAACCCGAGCCTGTGGTATATCCCTCGAACGACGAGACCCATTGACGACCCCACAGTGGTCCGGATCAGCGTGAGCGGATGCCTTCTCGCACTTCACGGAGACCCCGCCACCAACTCCGCCCGCCCGATCCGATTAGTGGAACCATTAGTGTGTCAGATCCCACCGCTGTTCCTCTGACCCGTACTCGTGCGCAAGGACTGGTGGCCCAACGAAGGCCTCGCATCGCGTCTCGCCGACAGCCTGAACCGCTGGGCCCACGACCATCCCAACCCGGGCCACTGGGCCCACTGGCTCGACAGCACCTACCGATGACCCGACCGTGGCTCCCCATGCCGAATGGACGGTTGGTCCCCTTCCCGGCAGTCGAGCAGAGCCGGGCGGGTCACCCCTAGCGGCTTCGTTGCCTGACATGAGCGCGGGGCTCGAGGGGCGCCGCGTCGGCGGGGTGGCGCCCTCGTCAGCGGTGGATGTGAGCGCGAACCCCTGGCTGCCGTAGTCGGTGACCCCGTTGGCGCCGTCCAGCGCCCCCGCACCGGCCGCCGCGCCCAGCGTGAACCCGCCCTTGGCTACCAGGTCGGCCAGCCCATCCCACAGCCCATCGGGTGCCTGCCCGGCCAACAGCACCGGCCGAGGTCGCTGCGGGATCGGCTCACCGTGCGTTTGCGACACGTCCCACACGTAGGCCGGCTTGACCCCGACCATCCTGGAACGGACCACCTCACCCGCACGAAGCTTCTCCCCACGCTCCAACCGTCGCCACGACTGTGCATCCGACGGCGTTGACGTCGCGAAGCGGGCAGTGACCGGAGCGTAGATCATGTAACCGGACTGGCCCTTGACCACCGACCGGCCAAGCTGCTTCCACCGCTGGAAGCCGGCCACCAGTGTCGGGAACGACTCGGGCACCCGCCCCTGCGTGTAGGCGTGGTGATGCTGGACGCAGATCAACAGGGTGTTGCCAAACGACCGTGACCGGAACCTGGCGGCGAACGCCATCGCCCGCATCCAGTCCTCACCCGTCACCAACCCGCTGACCGCACTGGCCAACCGGTCATGCAGCGCATCGAGCTTCGCTTCACGCCTGACGCGAGCCTCTTGGTTGGTGCGTGTAGCCATAGGAGTCGGCCCCCCTTGACATCGGCCATCGGCGACAGCCCGCTGACAACGAGGTGCACGACCCTCCCCATCGTGCGGCGCAGCGACGAGGAGCTACGGCAGGCGGGCTCCAGTGGTCCCATCCCTTCGCGACGGGCTGACCCGAAGACATGCCGAGCCGACGGCCAGAGCACGACACCTCGCCGGGCCAACGCACCCAGTCATGAACACGCCGCCCACCACGATCAGGACAACCCACCTGCCCTACCCAACGCCGCCTGCCCCGACGTCAGCGGCCCGATGGCGCACCGACCCATACTCCACCTTGAAGGATCTGCCCGACCCGAACCCCTCGGCCGGCCACACCTCTTGCACGTCGAGGAGTAGGGGGCCCCGGGGTTTCCGGACAGTGGGACTACTACTATCCCCTGT